>NZ_CP120467.1:0-300000 GCF_029983095.1 Enterococcus montenegrensis | reverse complement strand
TTAAGCTGTTTAATTGTTTACGTAAGTTTTCAACTTCTGAACCACCTTTACCAATTACCATACCTGGTTTAGCAGTGTGGATAGAAACGTTCACGCGGTTAGCAGCACGTTCGATTTCAACAGTAGAAACTGCAGCGTCAGCTAATTTAGTCGCGATAAACTTACGGATTTTCAAATCTTCGTGTAAGAAGTCAGCATACTCTTTTTCAGCATACCATTTTGCATCCCAGTCGCGGATGATGCCTACACGCATTCCAATTGGATGTACTTTTTGACCCACTGATTATCCCTCCTTATTTTTCTGATACGACTACAGTGATATGACTTGTACGTTTGTTGATTGGTGAAGCTGAACCTTTAGCCCGTGGACGGAAACGTTTCATTGTTGGTCCTTCGTTAACAAAGGCTTCGGAAACAACTAAGTTTTCAACATCTAAGTCAAAGTTGTTTTCTGCATTCGCAACTGCTGACATCAAAACTTTTTCGATGATTCCGGCAGCTTTATTTGGTGTGAACTTTAAGATTGCAATTGCATCAGCAACGCTTTTACCTCTAATTAAATCAATCACTAGACGAGATTTGCGAGGAGATACGCGAATTGTTTTCGCAGTTGCTTTAGCTTTTGTAATTTGTTCTGCCATGATGATATCCTCCCCTCAAATATTAACGTCTTGTTTTCTTATCGTCGGCAGCGTGCCCGCGATAAGTTCTGGTTGGTGCAAATTCACCTAATTTATGTCCTACCATGTCTTCTTGAATGTAAACTGGGACATGTTTGCGTCCGTCATAGACAGCAATCGTGAAACCGATAAAATTCGGAAAAATTGTTGAACGACGTGACCAAGTTTTGATGACTTTTTTCTTTTCGGCACCTTGTTGTGCTTCGACCTTTTTCATCAAGTGTTCATCGACGAAAGGCCCCTTCTTTAAACTACGACCCATGGTGAACCTCCTTCCAAAATGTAGACCACATGGTCAAAAACCTTATTTAGCTTTGCTACGACGTACGATAAGTTTGTCTGAAGCAGCTTTTTTATTACGTGTTTTGTAACCCAATGCAGGTTGACCCCAAGGTGATACTGGAGCTTTACGTCCGATTGGAGCTTTACCTTCACCACCACCGTGTGGGTGATCGTTAGGGTTCATTACGCTACCACGAACTGTAGGACGTTTACCCATCCAACGAGAACGACCAGCTTTACCAATGTTAATCAATTCGTGTTGTTCGTTACCAACAGAACCAATTGTTGCACGGCAAGTCGCTAAGATCATACGTACTTCGCCTGAGTTTAAGCGGATTAAGACATATTTGCCTTCTTTACCTAATACTTGAGCGCTTGTACCAGCTGAACGGATTAATTGTCCGCCTTTACCTGGTTTCATTTCGATGTTGTGGATAACAGTACCAACTGGGATGTTTGCAAGTGGTAATGCATTCCCAACTTTGATATCAGCTTCTGGACCAGAAACCACTGTCATACCTACTTCTAAGCCTTTTGGAGCTAAGATGTAAGCTTTAACACCGTCTGAATAATGTACTAACGCGATGTTAGCAGAACGGTTTGGATCATACTCGATTGTTTTAACAGTAGCAACAACGTTATCTTTGTTACGTTTGAAGTCGATTACGCGGTATTGACGCTTGTGACCGCCGCCTTGGTGACGTACAGTGATACGACCGTTGTTGTTACGACCGGCATTGTTTTTCAACGGTGCCAACAAAGTTTTCTCTGGAGTGCTTGTTGTAATCTCAGCAAAATCAGAGCTTGTCATGTTACGGCGACCATTTGAGGTAGGTTTGTACTTTTTAATTGCCACGCCTGTTTCCCTCCTATTTAGTAGTAGAATTTAATGCTTATTCAGCTTCGAAAATTGTAATTTCTTTTGATGTTTCAGTTAAAGTAACGATCGCTTTGCGACGTTTCTTTGTGTATCCTGCATATTTGCCCATGCGTTTGAATTTTGGACGCACGTTCACGATATTAACGTTTTTCACTTTAACACCGTCAAAAGCAGCTTCAACTGCTTGTTTTACTAAAGTTTTGTTCGCTTTAGTGTCCACTTCGAAAGTGTATTTCTTGTCATCCATGGCAAGCATAGATTTTTCAGTGATCACTGGGCGTTTGATAACGTCTAGTAAGTTCATTATGCAAGCACCTCCTCAATTTGAGTCAGAGCAGCTTGAGTTGCTAACAATTTATCGCTTGAAACTACGTCCAATACAGATACGTTGTTTGAAGTAACAACAGTCACGTTTGGTAAGTTACGAGCTGATAAAGCAGCAAAGTCGTTGTCTGCTTCAAGTACAACTAATACTTTAGAATCAACTGACAAGTTAGCTAAAACTTGTTTGAATTCTTTTGTTTTTGGTGCGTCAAAGCTTAATGCATCAACTGCAACCATTTTGTTTTCAGCAACTTTTGCTGATAAAACAGATTTCATTGCTAAGCGACGAACTTTTTTAGGAAGTTTGTAGCTGTATGAACGTGGAGTTGGTCCAAAGACAACGCCACCGCCACGCCATTGTGGTGAACGGATTGAACCTTGACGAGCACGACCAGTTCCTTTTTGGCGCCATGGTTTACGGCCACCGCCTCGAACTGCGCTACGGTTTTTCACAGCGTGTGTTCCTTGTCGTAATGAAGCGCGTTGCATGATGATTGCATCGTAGACAACACTTTCATTTGGTTCAATTCCGAAGATTTCTTCGTTTAATGTGATTTCGCCATTTTGGCTACCATCTTGTTTAAATAATGCAATATTCGGCATTCCTAAGTTCCTCCTTCCTTAAGTTTACTTATTTTGCTTTCACAGCAGATTTAATAGTAATCAATGATTTTTTCGCGCCAGGAACGTTACCTTTGATTAGGATTACGTTACGTTCAGCATCAACACGAACAACTTCCAAGTTTTGGATTGTTACGCGGTTGCCACCCATGCGGCCTGCTAGACGTTTGCCTTTAAATACCCGGTTAGGTGCTACAGGACCCATTGAACCAGGACGACGGTGATAACGAGAACCGTGAGCCATTGGTCCGCGGCTTTGGCCGTGACGTTTGATTACGCCTTGGAATCCTTTACCTTTAGTTGTACCAGTTACATCGATGACATCTCCAGCTTCGAAAATATCAACTTTGATTTCTGATCCTACTTCTAAGCCCTCTAGCTCAACATCCTTGAATTCGCGAATGAAGCGCTTAGGAGCCGTGTTTGCTTTTGCAACATGACCTTGCGCAGGTTTGTTTGATAAAACTTCACGCATATCTTGGTAACCGACTTGAACTGCTTCATAGCCGTCGTTTTCCACTGTTTTAAGTTGTAATACTACGTTTGGAGTAGCTTCAACAACTGTTACAGGTACTAACTCACCAGATTCAGTGAAGATTTGAGTCATTCCCACTTTTTTCCCTAAGATTCCTTTGGTCATGATTACACCTCCATCTTAATTTGATTAATTATAGTTTGATTTCAATGTTAACGCCGCTTGGCAAGTCTAGCTTCATTAAAGCATCAACTGTCTTCGGTGTTGGATTCACAATGTCGATTAGACGTTTGTGAGTACGCATTTCGAATTGTTCGCGAGAATCTTTGTATTTATGAGTCGCACGAATAATTGTGTACAAGCTGCGTTCTGTTGGTAATGGAATTGGACCTGACACAGAAGCTCCAGTTCTTTTTGCAGTTTCTACGATTTTATCCGCTGATTGATCTAAAATACGATGTTCATACGCTTTTAAACGGATACGAATTTTTTGTTTTGCCATTGTTTTCCCTCCTTCGCCTATTTTGAAAAGTAGACATAGCTCCACGAAAATTTCCGTCACGCTCGTCCATGGCAAAGCGTCCGGGCGTGTCGCAACCTCTCGTTTCGTAGCCGGTAGAATAAAACCTTATCCCACCAGTGCTTTTCACACATTTGTAAGCAGCACCTTTATGATTATAGTATATCTAAGTAGTGTTGGCAAGGATTTTTTATTGATTTCATGCACTTTTCACCACTTTTTATTTGCAAAGGCTTTCATTTTAAAAATAAAAAAAATCTCTGTTTTTTCTATTAACTTGTTACGCTGGATAAAAAATAGCCAACTAGCTTTATTAAAAATAATTGACGTAAAATGAGCACACTACACCGCAAAGTCCATACTAGAAATGGTTAATTTCTTTCTTGTCTATGCGGCGTAGCGTATTTTAATCGGCTTATTTATTTTTTTCAGCTAATATTTTTGCTAACTTTTGTAGACTAACACTAATCTCTTTTACTTCATCATAAGTAAAGTGAGTAAGCAACTCCTCCATCACTTCACTTCTCGCGTTAGTCAATTGGGTATAAAGTTTTTTTCCGTCTTCGGTTAAGGTTACGATTCTAACACGCTTATCTTCTTTACTTGGATAGGAAAGTAAGAGGCCTTTTTCCACAAATTTATCAACCTGTCTACTTGTCGAAGAATGATTTTTTCCTAATTGCGCTGCTAATTCTCCCACACTTATTGTTCCACTTTTACCAACACGAACAACTACTGGTAATAAATTTTGATCATTGCTTATCCCTGCCTTCTTTAAAAGTTTAGCATCGTGTCTGGGATCATTAAAGAAGTTGACAATTGTGAAAAGCGCATCAAATATTTCAGTTTTCATATTTGCAATTATAGCACACATCAACTACAATTTATTGTGTGCAAGTTGCACATAACAAATTGAAATGAGATGAGCAAATGGTTAAAAAGATTGGTATCATTTTAGGCAGCAATCGCCCTAATCGCATTGGTGGCGATATCGCACGTTGGGTACAAGACAAAATGAAACACGATGCGCTAATGGTTGATATTATTGATTTAGCTAAAATCAATTTACCTTTTCTTGATGAGCCACAAATTCCTGCAAAAGGGCATTATCAACAAGCACATACAAAACGATGGAGCGCCCTAATTAAAAATTATGACGGTTTTGTTTTACTCTTCCCACAATACAATTGGGGGTATCCTGCCGTGATGAAAAACGCGCTAGATTTTTTATATGAAGAATGGCAACACAAACCCGTTAGCATCATGGTCTACGGAGGGCACGGTGGTTTCCAAGGATTACTTGCAATGAAGTTGGTTACCCAAGGTTTGAATATGTATAACATGTCTGTCAACCCACCGCTAAACATCGCCAAAGAAATGTTTGATAGCAACAATCAGTTCATCGACATCAACGAATCTTTCAAAATGATTGCACCTCAAGTACAGATGGTGACAGAAGAATTTATTCATCTATTCTCACTTCAAAGAGGATAATCCAGGCAATAGCACAAGCAAGGATGTAATGTGCAAAAAATAGACTGGCTAATCTGAGGACATTTTATCCTTTGAAGCTTAGTCAATTTATATATAGGAAGAAACTCGTTATGGGTAATTTCACAAAAAAGGCGATGACATAAAAAATGTCATCGCCCTTACTTTTAGCCATTAATTAATTTTGCACGAATTTTATTTGAAACGACTTCAACGATTAAGATTAAAACGATTAAGCCGATTAAAATTGAGCCAACTTGATTCCACTTGTAACCGTTAATAGCAAACATCAACGGCGAACCAATACCACCGGCACCAACTAAACCTAAAATCGTCGCATCTCGTAAATTCATATCAAAACGATAAATCGTAATCGAAACAAAGTTACTTAGCAATTGCGGTAAAATTCCAAAACGGATTTTGTCGAAGGTCGTAGCCCCAATTGAGGTCATTGATTCCAAAACGCCAGTATCAATTGTTTCAATTGCATCAACATAAAGCCGAGAAACCATCCCAATCGAAGTGACTGACATCGTCATTACCCCAGCAAAAGGACCCGTCCCTGTTACCCGTACGAACATCAACCCATAAACCAAAGCCGGCACAGTTCGGATAATGACCACCAAAAAGCGCGTCAAAATGTAAACTGGTTTAGGCATAATACTAGGTGACATCAAAAAGGCAATCGGAATTGAAAAGATCGAACCTAAAATAGTTCCTAAAAAACCGATACAAATGGTTTCAAATAATAAATAGGCAACCCCAGTACTAGAGAAATCAAAAAGAAAATTCAGATCCGGTGTCACAATCCCTTTTAAAATATTCAAGGCAACTTGGGAGCCATCCGTACTGGTTTTATTAATTTTAATGGCCGTCAACGACCAGATAAACATTCCGACAACGATTAAAGCAATCGTAGCGTATTGTACTTTTTTATTGGGCTCTTTTGCCAATTGTTTTTCTACTAATGTATTCATGGCGTCCCCCTATTTTAATTTCTGACGCAAGTATTCACTTAACATCTCGATTAGCGCAACAGTGACAATTAACATCAATAAAATGGAACCAACACTGGCATAATCGCGCCAGCCTAAACGTTCATTTAACAATAAACCTAAACCACCGGCACCAACATAGCCTAAAATAGACGCATACCGGACATTTCCTTCAAAACAGAAGATTGAAGTCGATAAATAATTAGGTAAAATTTCTGGTAAAATGCTATATCGGAAAGCTTGAATCTTAGTTAAACCAAAAGATTCCATCGCTTCAAAAGTTCGCATATCAATTGTTTCAATTTGTTCGTACATAATTTTACCAACATAGGAAATGGTAAACATAAAGATAGCGATCGTACCGGCAAATGCCCCTAAACCTAAAATGAAAGTAGCAATCAAAGCAACGACTAAAGTTGGCAATGTCCGCAATACGCTCAAAATAAATTTGAAAACACCGGCAACGAACCGATTTTTAACAATATTAATAGAAGATAATACCGCAAAAGGAATCGCCAATAGCGAACCGATAATCGACCCGAGCAATGACATTTTAATTGTTTCTAATAATGGTCCCCAGACCCGATTCATGTATTTCCAATTTGGCGGAATCATGTCGCCGATAATAACAAAGAACTGTTTACTTCTTAAAATTAAAGTGCTAAATGAAAAATTCGTTACGTCTGCTGCTACAAACATGAAGATTACTGTAATTAAAATATAAATTGGCAAAAATGACCGTTTGCTCGTCACTTGTTTGCCATTACTTAAAGTTAATGTCTTTTTAAACAAGCTGACCACCTACGCTTCCACAGGTTGATTTTTGCCGTAAATTTCATCCAAGATGCTTTGATTCACTACATCGGTTGGTCCGTCATAAACGATTTCACCTTGACGAATCCCAATAACACGATCACAATATTCTAACGCTAATTCCACATGGTGAATATTCAACAAAATAGAAACATTCATTTCTCGATTGATACGACGTAAATCTTCCATAACTGATTTTGCTGTAACAGGATCAAGAGAAGCTACCGGTTCGTCAGCTAAAATAATGCCTGGCTTGCGGGCTAGCGTGCGGGCTAAAGCGACCCGTTGTTGTTGCCCACCGGAAAGTTGGTCTACTCGAGTATAGGCTTTGTCTAAGATTCCAACATTATCTAATGCTTCTAGCGCACGGATTTTATCTTCTTTGGGGAAAATCCCTAAGGTCCGACGCCACAAAGGCATGTCTGGCACTGAAGAAACCAAAACATTTTTTAAAACCGTAGAACGTGTTACTAAGTTAAAAGATTGGAAAATCATCCCAATATTTTTGCGGAATTCACGAATTTCTTTTCCTTTTAATTGACTAACATTGACATCATTAACAAGTAACGTGCCAGAATTAATGTCGTGCATGCGGTTAATACAACGAATTAAAGTAGACTTCCCTGCGCCGGAAAGGCCGATAATTGCCACGAATTCACCTTGTTGGATTTCTAAATTAATGTCTTTTAGTGCAACGGTACCGTTAGGATAAACTTTTTGCACATCTTCAAATTTAATCATTGCTGTATCCTTTCACACTGAAGTTTTAATAATTACTAATTACTGTCGAAAAACACTTTTTCCCACAATAAGACGAAATTTTAATTTCACTGCAAAGCCATCCTACCTCAGGTAAAAGCTTTTACTTGGCAAGAACCATTAAAATTTCGGCTTATCCCGTAAAAATTTCCAGCATTGCAAACAGAAAGGAAGGGATTGTGTTAATGAACACAACCCCTGCTTTACTATTTTTCGTGCTAGTTGCGCGATTATTCGCTAATTTTTTTGATTAATTCTTGTGCTTTTTTCTCATCGTCGTAATCAGAAGCTTTTGCTTCTTTATAACCTTCGTGGTTGTAAATGCTGATTACTTTTTTACCTTCATCTGTTTTACCAATTTCAATAAAGGCTTTGCTTAGTGCTTTTTTCAATTTTGCGTCCATGTTTGGTGCATTTTTGCTGACGCTGATTGTGTCGTTATAGATTGGGTCTGTTACACCGATAACGTTTGTTTCAGACCAAATATCATTTTTACGACCAAATTCTTTTGTCCAAGTGTCAACATAGTCTAAACGTGCATCGGCATAGGCCATCACAACGTCGATTTGACCAGCCGCTAAACGGGCAAATGAACTTGCATAAGAGTCAGATTGAACCGCATCTTTTAAATCTAATAATGTTTTATCGTAGTTTTTGTTCATCCATAAGGTTGGGTAGATGTAACCTGCTGAAGATGAAGAGTTTGCCATTGCCCAAGAAGCACTGTTTAAATCATTCCAAGTCAATTTTTCACCAGCGTTAACTTTTTTAGCTAAAGCTTGGCCTTTTGCTGAAGGACCTGCAATAATCAATGCGCGGTAGTAAGCAACTTGTTCGTCTGTGTTTTTTGTTGGTTTTTCATCGTTCCAAACTTTCGCATCGTCTGAATCAATGGATAAACCTTTCCGTGTTGCAGTTAATAATACGTCTGTTCCATCTTCGTATAAGACATACGTCCCACCTGGAATGAAACCAACATCAAGCGTACCAGAAGACAATGATTCACCAACCGCTTCATAACTCGTACCAACAGAGATATCCACGTTTTCGATGTTATAGCCTTCTTTTTTCATTTGGTCTTTCAAAAGATTTTTCAAAGGTTCAGTAGCTGTTACGATTTCATCTGCGTCACGAGACGGTACAAAACCAATTGTCAGCTTTTCCAACTTGATGTTACCATCGGCATCTTTTTCACCTTTGCTATCATTTGATGAAGAATTACCACAGCCAGCTAGTAAAAGCATCGCTGCCGCACTTGCCAAACCCACTTTCAAAACTTTTTTAAACATAATATCCTCCCATAATGAATAACTACAGCACAGATTTCACTGCGAACAAATAATAACATAATTTAAACTGCTTGAAAAGACGAATATTTTTAAAAAAGGCAGGGAATTTATCTAGTTTTTAGGTAAATAATACTTGAAAGATCCCCTTCACTTTTATTATTCAATAATGAAAAGAAATTTCTTAATTGCTAACCATAGCCAAAACAAGCTTGTTAATATTTTTTCTAAGAGATAATCGCTTTTTACTACGCTGAAAACCGGATAAAACACGAACATTCCCCACCAAGTGAAAAAAACTACTGTCTGTATTCTATGGTTTTAGCGCCTTAACACTTCGCCAAAACTATTTTTACAAACAGTAGCTTTTAAATTAAACAAAAGAACGTTTCATCGTAGCAGTCAAAGCTTTTCTTAGCGGAAAGTACAAAAAGGCTACAATCAAAACAGTCATGCTAACATTGATTAACGTTGCTGGTAATTTCGCCGCTGCGCCTACAAAAGCTGCCTGTACGTCCGCTCCGGCGATGACTAACATCACTGTATTTTTGATTTGGGTCATTGCCACTTTTGCAATCCCTGTCACACAACCAATGACAACAACTTGCCAAAGCGCTGTTGGTTTTTTCTTAAAAAGAAGTAATGCCCCATAGGCTGCTGCACCAACAATAAAGCTCTCCAAAATAAAATACGGTGCTTCTGTGGCGTAGCCGTTTAACATATCAAAGATGAAAAATCCCAACCCACCTGCTAATGAACCTTTAAAGTAGCCTAATAATAAAACTGCCAATAATAATACCGCATTGCCTAAATGGACAAAAGCTCCGGTGGGTAGTGGAATTTTAATCGTGGTTCCGATTACAGTCAAAGCAGTAAACAACGCTACTAAGACAATTGCTTGGACGGAAAAATCTTTTTTCATTGGATGGCCTCCATTCTTTTTTGCGCCTTGTTGTAAGCACCATGCCAGACGTGTCCGACATAAGGATTAATCTGCACGCCTTCTTTAATAGCAGCGGCGACAAATTGTTTGGCCATCGCCACAGCTCGTTTCATCGGAGCCCCTTTAGCCAGACCGGCTGTCACTGCCGCAGCAAAAGTACAGCCCGCACCATGATTGAAATCGGTTTGGTACAATTCATTTTCAAAGGTGACAAATTCAGCCCCGTCGTAAAATAGATCAATAGCTTTATCACTTCCTAAGCGATGACCGCCTTTTATGACAACGTTTTTTGCCCCTTGTTGCCAAATGGCCCGGGCCGCTTTTTTCATATCCGTAAGATTGCTCAAATCACCTAGCTCCGCTAAAATTCCGGCCTCTACTAAATTAGGGGTGGTAATCGTCGCCAGCGGTAATAAATATTTTTTGATTGCCGTAACTACTTCCGGTTGCAAAATTTGCGCCGTACCTTTACAGGCAATAACTGGATCGACGACTATATTTTCCACCTGCTGCTTGTCCAAAAAATCAACAGCCGCTAAAATATTGGCATCATTTCCCATCATCCCTGTTTTCAAAGCTGCCATATCCGCTCCGGCAAAAGCAGAAATAAGTTGCTTTAACAACAGTTCAGCCGGTAATTCCGTCACTTCATGGGACCAACCTGTTTTGGGATCCATTGTGACGATCGAAGTAATACTCGCAAAACCAAAAACACCGTATTCTTCGAAGGTTTTCAAATCGGCTTCCAATCCGGCACCACCGGTAGAATCAGAACCCGCAATTGTTAATACCTTTTTCATTTGACCACTCCTTTTTAAATACCTATTATTAGCCCATTTTTGCTAAACTCATTTTTGCGGATACTAATTTTAAGTATAGGGCTTGTACTTCTTGACGGAAACGACCAATTGGTTTATTTTGAAACCAACCAATTAATTTTTGGACTATAATTTCTAGAAAGCAAAATCTTAATTTTACAAAGGAGCATTTATGACTTTAAACCGTAAAAGTAAAACACCTTTGTTCCAACAACTAATGGAAGTTATCATCGCAGAAATCGAATCTGGAAAATTAGCCCCTGGTGATCGCCTCATGCCCGAGCGAAAAATGGCCGACTTTTATCACGTTAACCGTTCCACTGTCAACCATGCATTAGAAGAGTTAACCAGTTTAGGCTGGCTTGTCCGCAAACAAGGCAGCGGAACCGAAGTCGCCAAGGGTCGGTGGGGCTCGCGGCAAGCACCGCAATTTCAATGGCAGCATTTACTGGCCAGTCGCAGTCAGCAAGATCCTTACAGTAAAGCACAACACCAATTGCGTAAAAACTTGCAAACAATCGATTTAGCCAATGGCGAGCTACCCCAGGACTTAATTCCGGCTTTTAAATTTCCGGCTTTATCCTGGGACCAAATTATTAAAGAAGAAAAAAATTTGCGGGATACTGGTTATTTGCCCTTAAAGGCTACAATTACAAAAAAATTAGCCCAAAAATTCCAGCTCTCCTTAAAAAATCAGGACTTATTGATTACTGCTGGCTCGACGCAGGGAATTTCACTAATTTTGCAGACACTCTTACAACCTGGTGATGTGATTGCCACAGAAGATCCGTCATTTTTATTTGCACTACCTCTTTTTCAGTCGCTGGGATTGCGGCTAGAAGGCATTGCCACCGATCACGAAGGAATTATGCCCAGTGAATTAGAAAAGCAGATTTTAGCAAAAAAAGTAAAACTACTCTATTTAAACCCTACTTTTCAAAATCCAACTAGCCGCTGTCTTTCTTATGAACGTCGGCTAAAAATCATTGAAATCTGTCGCAAGTATTACGTTCCCATTATTGAAGACGACATCTTTGGCGAGTTAGATTTCACGACCCCAATTCCTAAATTAAAGGAAATTGCGCCCGAACAAGTGCTCTACCTTGGTTCTTTGTCAAAAATTTTTGGTTCCAGTATTAAAATTGGCTGGCTGTTGGCTCCTAAAAATTTGATCTCTTCCCTCGCTAATACGAAAAAGTCATTGGATAGCGAAACCAACTTATTCACCCAAATATTGGCCAACATTGCCTTAAGTAGTCCTGAATACGATACCCAACACGCCCAACTCATCAAAGAACTTGAACAACGCAGCCAGCTATTGTGCGAAACTTTTGCCCCCTTTAAAACAGATTGGGAATTCACAAAAATTAAAGGCGGCCTTTATTATTGGTTTACGTGGCAACACCAAAATTTGAACCGCAAAGATTGGCAACTATTTTTCGAGGAAAATTTATTGGTCGCCCCTTCTTTTTTCTTTAGTAATGATACAATGTCTATGCGAATAAATTATACCCAGCTAACGCCGGAGCTGGTAACGACGCTGGCAGAAAAAATGGAACGAATTACTCGCAAGCTTTTACGTAAGACACCTTCAACAAAGGCATAACACAAACAATTTCTAATTTTAGGAGGCAAAAAATGAAGGACGTTATCACATTATTGAAAAATCACCGTAGCTATCGCAACTTTGACGAAAACTACGAGCTAAAAGAGGAACAGCTACAAGAAATTTTAGCTGCCAGTCGCCAAGCACCGTCTTGGATGAATGGCCAAGCCTACTCGATCATTGTGGTAAAAAATAAAAAATTGCGGGAAAAACTAGTTGAATTAAATCCTAGTAATCCCCACATGCTCCACAGCTCTGTCTTTTTATTATTTGTGGCCGACTTACAGCGCACACAATTAGTTGCTTTAAAACAAGGCGTGGATTATGCCGTAACAGATAGTCTGAATCCCTTGATTATTGCAACGACAGATGCCAGTTTAGCATTGCAAAATGCGGTCACTGCAGTAGAAGCATTGGGTCTTGGCAGCGTGATTGTCGGCAGTGTACGTAATCAAATCGACCAAGTCAGTGAACTTTTCAATCTACCACCTTACGTTTACCCAATCGCTGGTCTTAGCATTGGAAAACCCACTGTTGAAATGCAGGTAAAACCTCGCCTACCAGAAAAAGCCGTCATTCATTACGACACTTATCAAGCATATGACTATCAATTAATCGAAGATTACGACCAGACGATGAAAAAATTCGGCGAGGCCCGTGAAACAAAACTTTGGACTAAAAAATTCGCCGACTACTACAAAGAACCGCGGAACGTTCATTTAAACGACTATTTAAAAAAACAACATTTACTTTAAAAATCAACACCACACGTCATTTCTTTCACACAAAAATCCTACAATTTGAAGAGGACGCCACGCAAAGGGCTTGTTTTCAAATTGTAGGGTTTTTACTTTTATTTCGCCTATTGTACTCGTTTTAAGGATAGCTTACGAAATAAACTGCAGCAAAAAACAGACTCTTTACTAAAAAGGCTGCTGTGAATTGCTGGATACTCCTATGTAAATAATAAAAAAAGTGGCAGGAATCCTGCTAGCTCTCACCTTATGGTCTTAGATATCTATTTTTTAAAGCACGGTTTAAATCTAGCAGTAAAAAGCCGCTATAGGAAATTTTTATTTTTTCTTATAGTCAAAAAAAGAAGCAAAATCCGAAGATTTTGCTTCTAAAGTTCAAGAATTATTTTTCGATTGTTGTAACAACGCCTGAACCAACAGTACGTCCGCCTTCACGGATTGAGAAACGAGTACCGTCTTCGATCGCGATTGGGTGGATTAATTCAACGTCCATAGTAACGTTATCGCCAGGCATAACCATTTCAGTACCTTCTGGTAATTCAACAACGCCTGTTACGTCAGTTGTACGGAAGTAAAATTGTGGGCGGTAGTTTGTGAAGAATGGAGTGTGACGTCCGCCTTCTTCTTTAGTTAAAACGTAAACTTCTGCCGCAAATTTTGTATGTGGAGTGATTGAACCTGGTTTAGCCAATACTTGACCACGTTGGATGTCTTCACGAGCCACACCACGTAATAATGCACCAATGTTGTCGCCAGCTTCAGCGTAATCCAACAATTTACGGAACATTTCAACACCTGTTACAGTAGTTTTAGCAGTTTCTTCAGCGATACCTACGATTTCAACTTCGTCACCAACGCGAACTTGTCCACGTTCAACACGACCAGTTGCAACAGTACCACGACCAGTGATTGAGAATACGTCTTCGACTGGCATCATGAATGGTTTGTCAGTATCACGAACTGGAGTTGGGATATATTCATCAACTGCAGCCATTAATTCTAAGATTTTTTCTTCGTATGAAGCGTCGCCTTCTAAGGCTTTCAAAGCTGAACCTGCGATAACTGGAGTGTCGTCGCCTGGGAAGTCGTATTCTGACAATAAGTCACGAACTTCCATTTCAACTAATTCTAATAATTCTTCGTCGTCAACCATGTCCATTTTGTTCAAGAATACGACGATGTAAGGAACACCAACGTTACGTGACAATAGGATGTGTTCACGAGTTTGAGGCATAGGACCATCAGCAGCAGATACTACTAAGATCGCGCCGTCCATTTGAGCAGCACCAGTGATCATGTTTTTAACGTAGTCCGCGTGTCCTGGGCAGTCAACGTGAGCGTAGTGACGGTTTTCAGTTTCATACTCAACGTGAGCAGTTGAAATTGTGATACCGCGTTCGCGTTCTTCAGGTGCACCATCAATTTGATCGTAAGCAGAAGCTTGTGCTAGACCTTTTTTAGATAATACAGTTGTAATTGCAGCTGTAAGAGTAGTTTTACCATGGTCAACGTGTCCGATAGTACCGATGTTTACATGGGGTTTAGAACGGTCAAATTTTTCTTTTGCCATTTTAAAATGTTCCTCCTAAAAATACGTAATAGTTTTTATTTTTTGATAGGTAAACTGCCGCAAGCGACAGTTTGCCCTTATCATCGTTAATTATTGTACACGAATTTTTTTAAAAAATATAGCTCTTTTAAAAAAATCCTAATCATCAAAAATTATTCAGCTTTGCCGCCGTTTTTCTTAATGATTTCTTCTTGAATAGATTTTGGTACATCTTCATAGTGGTCAAATACCATCATGAAAGTACCGCGACCTTGTGTAGATGAACGCAATGTAGTTGCGTAACCAAACATTTCTGCTAACGGAACGATAGCATTAACGATTTGGGAGTTACCGTGTGCTTCCATACCTTCAACGCGACCACGACGAGCAGTTACGTGACCCATAATATCACCTAAGTAATCTTCTGGAACAGTAATTGTAACTTTCATCATTGGTTCTAAGATTGCAGGTTTTGCTTTTTTAGCAGCAGCCCGCAATGCCATTGAAGCAGCAACACGGAAGGCAGTTTCACTTGAATCGACATCATGGTAAGAACCGTCGTAAAGTTTTGCTTTAATATCAACTAATGGATAGCCAGCTAAGACACCGTTGTCCATTGCATCTACTAAACCTTTTTCAACAGCTGGAATGTATTCACGTGGAACCACACCACCAACGATGGCGTTTTCGAATTCGAAACCGGCACCTTCTTCGTTTGGCGTAAATTCAATCCATACGTGACCGTATTGACCTTTACCACCAGACTGACGTACAAACTTACCTTCTGCTTCAGTAGCAGCACGGAAAGTTTCACGATAAGAAACTTGAGGAGCACCAACGTTTGCTTCGACTTTAAATTCACGACGCATACGGTCAACTAAGACGTCTAAGTGCAATTCACCCATCCCTGAGATAACAGTTTCACCAGTTTCAACGTTTGTTTCAACACGGAATGATGGATCTTCTTCTGCAAGTTTTTGTAATGCAATACCCATTTTATCTTGGTCAGCTTTTGATTTAGGTTCAACAGCAACTTGGATAACTGGGTCAGGGAATTCGATTGATTCTAAGATTACTGGAGAATCTAAGGCACAAAGAGTGTCCCCTGTTGTTGTATCTTTCAAACCAACGGCAGCAGCGATATCACCGGAATAAACGCGGTCGATTTCGTTACGCGTGTTGGCGTGCATTTGCAAGATACGTCCGATACGTTCTTTTTTGTCTTTTGAAGCGTTCAATACGTATGAACCACTTTCTAAGACACCAGAATAAACACGGAAGAAAGTTAGGCGACCTACGAATGGGTCAGTCATAACTTTAAATGCTAATGAGGCAAATGGAGCTTCGTCGTCAGCTGGACGAGTTGTTTCTTCGTCAGTCTTCGGATCGATCCCTTTAATTGCTTCAACATCTAATGGTGAAGGCAAGTAGTCAAGAACAGCATCCAACATTAATTGAACCCCTTTGTTTTTGAAGGCTGAACCAGCCATTACAGGGAAGAAGTCAACGTTGATTGTTGCTTGACGGATACCAGCTTTTAATTCAGCTTCAGTAATTTCTTCGCCGTCTAAATATTTCATCATTAAATCTTCATCAGTTTCAGCTACTGCTTCCACTAATTTTTCGCGCCATTCTTGCGCTTGTTCTAGGTATTCTTCAGGAATTTCAGTTTCTTGAATTTCAGTACCTAAGTCGTTTGTGTAGATTTCAGCTTTCATTGTCACAAGGTCAATGATACCGGTGAAATCTTCTTCTGCACCAATTGGTAATTGGATTGGATGAGCGTTAGCACCCAAACGATCGTGTAATGTAGAAACTGAGTACAAGAAGTCTGCACCGATTTTGTCCATTTTGTTACAGAATACAACACGAGGTACGCGGTATTCTGTTGCTTGGCGCCAAACAGTTTCAGTTTGTGGTTCAACCCCTGATTGAGAGTCAAGGACAGTAACCGCACCATCTAATACACGCAATGAACGTTGTACTTCAATTGTGAAGTCCACGTGTCCTGGTGTGTCGATGATGTTGACACGGTAACCTTTCCACTGAGCAGTTGTCGCAGCAGAAGTGATAGTGATACCACGTTCTTGTTCTTGTTCCATCCAGTCCATTTGTGAAGCGCCTTCGTGGGTTTCACCAATTTTATGGATTTTACCTGTATAATAAAGGATACGTTCAGTCGTAGTAGTTTTACCTGCATCGACGTGAGCCATGATACCAATATTACGAGTTTTTTCTAACGAAAATTCTCTAGCCATTTCTTGCTTGTGCTCCTCTCTTTAAAAAGCGGCAAAAGAAATCTTTTGCCCGCTTACTTGGTGTAACAATCGAATTGTCTTTTTTGCAAGAGCAAAAAAGATCTTACCAACGATAGTGGGCAAAAGCACGGTTGGCTTCGGCCATTTTGTGTGTGTCTTCGCGTTTTTTCACAGAAGCACCAGTGTTGTTTGCTGCATCCATGATTTCTTTTGCAAGACGTTCTTCCATTGTGTGTTCTCCACGCAAACGTGCGTAGTTAACAACCCAACGTAAGCCTAAAGTTGTACGACGTTCAGGACGAACTTCAACTGGGACTTGGTAGTTAGAACCACCGACACGGCGAGCTTTAACTTCTAAGACAGGCATGATATTTTTCATTGCTTGTTCAAAGACTTCTAATGGATCGTTACCAGTAGATTCTTTAATAATGTCAAAAGCATTATAGATAATATTTGCAGCAATCCCGCGTTTGCCATCAACCATAACACGGTTAATCAAACGGGTTACTAATTTTGAGTTATACATAGGATCTGGTAAAACATCGCGTTTTGCAACTGGACCTTTACGAGGCATCCGTAACTCCTCCTTTACGTAGTCATTTTGTATTGTGTTCTATATAATAGTCTGTAAACTAGATTAAGCTTTAGGACGTTTTGTACCGTATTTAGAACGAGATTGTTTACGGTCGTTAACGCCAGCTGTATCTAATGCACCACGAACGATATGGTAACGTACCCCTGGTAAGTCTTTTACACGTCCACCACGTAATAAAACAACGCTGTGTTCTTGTAAGTTATGGCCGATACCTGGGATATAAGCTGTTACTTCGATCAAGTTAGACAAACGAACACGGGCATATTTACGCAAAGCTGAGTTCGGTTTTTTCGGTGTCATTGTACCCACACGAGTGGCAACCCCACGTTTTTGCGGAGAGTTCACATTCGTTTGAGCTTTTTTGAAACTGTTATATCCTTTGTTCAATGCTGGTGAATTTGATTTTTCAACCTTGGATTTACGAGGTTTACGTACTAATTGGTTAATTGTAGGCATCCCTTGTTTTCCTCCTTCCTTGATTCGCCTTTCTAGCTCCACACATCCAGGTGGTTCTTTTTCAGCGATAAAAAATAATGCAGCCTTGTGCATAATCGTCAGTTGTACTTTTCTTACAGTCAGCACGTCTGTTTTAAGAGACCTGTAGACAAAGCACCTTTGTTAGAATAGCATGATTGAAAATAGGTGTCAATAAAAAACGCAAAGCTTTTGCAAACTTCTTGAAAAATTTTTAAGCAGCCGATTTTTCTCATTCCCATGACGCCTTCTTTGTATTTATCTTATAGAAGTAAAATTTTTTATGAAGCCCATTTTGAATAAAGTTGCTTTATAGTTTTTTTAACCGTAAAAGAAACGCCAGAAAGCTATCATTTCCCGTAAAAAAGCTTTAAAATGAAGTCAAATTAGTTTGTAAAGGGGTAAAAATTACGATGGACTTAAAAGAAATGGTTGGCAAAGAAGCCTGCAAGCATATTAAAAGCGGTATGACAGTCGGACTTGGAACGGGTTCAACTGCTTATCACATGGTGGCAGAAGTGGGTCGGATGATTAAAGAAGAGAATTTACAAATTACCGGTGTGACCACTTCTACCCAAACTTTAATTCAAGCCAGAGAACTAGGGATTCCATTGGCCTCAATTGATGAAGTCGATCACATTGATATTACCATTGACGGTGCCGATGAAGTTGATCCTAATTTTTTAGGAATTAAAGGTGGCGGTGCCGCTCTCTTATATGAAAAAATCGTTGCCACGTATTCTGATAAAGTGATTTGGATTGTTGACAGCTCTAAAATGGTCGAAAAATTGGGTAAGTTTCCCCTACCAGTTGAAGTGATTCCTTTTGGCAGCCAACAAATTTTCAACATTTTAGCCAAACAAGGCTACAACCCCACTTTCCGTAAAACGAGCGATGGCGAGTTTTTGCACACGGATAGCGGCAATTATATTATTGATTTGCATTTAGAGACAATCGCCGATCCTCACGCACTGGCTGAAGAATTAATCCACATGACTGGTGTAGTGGAACATGGCTTGTTTTTAGATATGACGCAGTTGGTAATTGTCGGTGAAAAAGACGGCCCTAAAACGTTACACAACCCCGCTTTTTCTTAATTAAACATTTCAAGGTTGGGATAAACGACAGGTAATGTTTATCCCAACCTTTTTTTGACCAAACAAAAAAACATGTAACTATTAAAAAAAGCTTTTACCTTATAAAGATCTACTTTTGAACTTTCCTCTTCTCAGAAGCTTTTTTGCGTTTTTTTGCAAGAAACGGTACCATTTTGACGGAGTTTATGCTACATTTTTCTTAATGAAAATGAAGACTGTGAGGATTTATCATGACAATTTTTGGCTATGCCCGCACCACAATCAACGACAATGATTTAGATTCCCAAGTGAAGTCTTTGACGGAATATGGCTGTGGCCCAGTATTTTTAGATACTTTTGAACAAAAATACCACGAGGAAAATCACGCCGATTTAGATACTGTGATTGCACAAATGCAACCAGGTGACGCCTTAGTCGTAAGCGACTTGCACCGTTTGGGCCGTTCTACGCGTCAACTGACCGAATTAACCAGCTTATTTAAAAATCGCAACTTGCATTTAGTCAGTTTGACTGAAAGCATTGATACCAGAAGCCAGATGGGTGACATCTACTTCAATTTAATGGAAGGCTTAGCACAAATGGAATGTGCGCTGATTAAAGAGCGTACCCTTGTCGGTCTAAACAAAGCCCGCCAAAAAGGTAAAATTGGCGGTCGTCCCAAAATCGATGGGAAAACGGTGAAAAAAATTCGCCAGCTTTATTACGATAAAAAAGAAACAATTCAATTCATTTCTTCTAAGTGTGGTGTATCAGTGGGAACCTGCTATAAATACATTAATTTAGCCCCTGAAGAATTGGAAAAAATTACGAATTAAATTGCTGCACAGCGACTTGTCTTTTTCAAAAGAGCAAGGTGCTGTGCCTTTTTTTAGTGGCAAAATGCACTAAAACAGTGTACAATGTGGAAGGAATTGAAAATTTCAGAAACCAAATGACAAAGGAGAGTTATTCATGCCAAAATTAGTATTTTCTCGTCACGGTTTGAGCGAATGGAATGCATTGAACCAATTTACTGGTTGGGTTGACGTAGACCTAGCTCCAGAAGGTGTTGAAGAAGCAAAAGAAGGCGGCCGCAAAATTAAAGAAGCCGGCATCGAATTCGATATCGCTTATACTTCTGTATTAAAACGCGCTATCAAAACTTGTAACTATATCTTAGAAGAATCTGACCAATTATGGGTGCCACAAGTTAAATCATGGCGCTTAAACGAACGTCATTACGGTGCATTACAAGGTTTGAACAAAAAAGAAACCGCTGAAAAATACGGTGACGAACAAGTTCACATCTGGCGTCGTTCATACGACACATTACCTCCATTATTGGATGCAACAGATCCTGGTTCTGCAGCAAATGACCGTCGTTACGCTATGTTAGATCCACGGGACGTTCCTGGTGGAGAAAACTTAAAAGTTACTTTAGAACGTGCTTTACCATTCTGGCAAGATGAAATCGCGCCAGCATTAAAAGACGACAAAACTGTCTTAGTAGCTGCACACGGCAACTCATTACGCGCTTTGGCTAAACACATTGAAGGCATCTCTGATGATGATATCATGGATCTTGAAATTCCAACTGGCCAACCTTTAGTTTATGAATTAAACGACGATTTATCAGTAGCTAAAAAATACTACTTATAAGCCATTTATATAAAGAGGCTGCAACAAAAGTGCATCGGTACTTTTGTTGCAGCCTCTTTTTTTGCAGATAACTGGTATTTTTAAATACCAATCAGACAGGTACCCAACCTGCAATTTTTATTTTTAGCTTATTTCTTAAAATAAATACTGCTGACATCGCTTTTTTCACTTACTTGTTAGGACAAAATGCGCAGTAATGCCAGCTGTCTATTCTACTTTTCAAAATCACTTTAGCATTTTAGCAAAACGGGCCATTGCTGCTTGTACTTCTGGTTGGTACTGCGGTGCAATCAGCGGAACTAATTTTTCACTGACAGCAGCAAACTCTTTTACCGTAAACTCATCGGTTGCTAATTTGGCAAAAGCCGCTACTAAAATTTCTGTTGCTGGTTCTTCTTGACCTGCAACTACCCGCTCTTTAATGAACTGTAAAAACAGCTCTTGCTCTTTTAACATTTCACAACAGCTCCTTTTATAAATAGTTTTGTTCAACCAAACTGTCTTGGTAAATTTTCACAACATCTTCCACTTGTAAGGGTACAAAAGCATCGGTTGCAATTTTGCTATAAGCCACTGCTTGCTTGGCCATCACTTCAAATTTGCGATCATCTTCAATACCAACTTCTGGCAATGTCATCGGAATGCCACAGGCTTTGAAATAATCATATGTTTTTTGAATCGCCATGCGGGCTGCCATCATCGGTACCGTTTCATTAATTTGCCAAACATTGCGGCCATATTGGGCAAACTTCACTGCAGTCTCTTCATTTAACACATGATGCATCCAACGGGGAGTTAAAATGGCTAGCCCAATTCCATGGGTAATGTCATAAAAGGCACTCAATTCATGTTCCATTGCATGACAGGACCAACTACCGCCTTTCCCACTACCAGTTAAGCCGTTTAATGCCAAGGTGCTGGCCCACATCAGATTTGCCCGTGCATCATAGTCTGTTGGAGTAGCTAAAGCAATTGGGCAATTTTTCGTTACTGTCCGCATCAAACCTTCACTGATACCGTCTTGCACGTCTGTTGCAGGCGTTGTATTAAAGTAGTTTTCAAATAAGTGGCTCATAATATCTGCTGAACCGGCTGCGGTTTGGTATTTCCCTACACTAAACGTATTTTGCGGATCTAAAAAGGAGACTTTAGGTAATAAATTTTCTCCTCCCATCCCTAATTTTTGGTTGGTCTGCCAATTGGTAATCACAGCACCGCGGTTCATCTCGCTACCAGTTGCGGCCAACGTCAAAATCGTGACGATTGGTAATGCAGCTCCAGCGTAATTTCTTTTTTCAATTACCGCCCATGGCTCTTCATCAGGACTACCATGGACAGCTGCGACGGCTTTGGCACAATCAATTGTCGACCCGCCACCTACTGCTAAAATCACGTCAATTTCATTTTCAGCACATAATTTTGCGCCTCTTGCCACAGTTTCAATGCGCGGATTTGGTTCTACTCCTGCCAGTTCAACAATTTTAAAGTCCGCCAGTTCCTTTAAGACACGGTCATACAAACCGTTTTTCTTAATACTGCCACCACCATATACAAGTAATACCCTTTGGCCAAAATTTTCTATCACTGCGGTCAATTCATGCAACCGATCTTTACCAAAGCGGATATCTGTTGCAACATTAAAAGTAAAATTATTCATACTTGTCACTCCTTTGAAATTAATCTACATTCTTACTTTACCCCTAAGCTACTATAAAAGAAAGCGGTATCTTAAATCTTGCATTACACAAGAAAAAGAGGCTGCTTGAAAGACAATTTTTTGACAACCTTAGAAGATTAGATTTTTTCCTCTAACTTTTTAAGGTCGTTACAATTCATCTTTTTCAAACTAGCCTCTTTTGACTTATTCTTTAATTGCCGTTTCCAAACCAACTTCAATCATATCGTTAAATGTGATTTGACGTTCTTCTGCGGTGGTTTCTTCACCGGTAATCATATGATCACTAACTGTACAAATAGCAAGTGCTTGCACGTGAAATTTCGCTGCTAGATAATAAAGAGCAGCTGCTTCCATTTCCACGCCTAAAATCCCTACATCAGCTAAAGCAAAAGTTTCAGCCAAATCATCTTTATAAAATGTATCTTCTGATAAAATATTCCCAACATGGGTGGTAAAACCTTTTGCTTTTGCAATATCATAAGAATTTTTCAATAATTCAAAATCAGCGATTGGTGCATAATGGAAAGATTGAAAATTCTTTTGCACAATTGAGGAGCTAGTCGTAGCCGCTTGGGCAATAATCAAATCCCGCACATGCACATCTTCTGATAGCGCACCACAAGTCCCAACGCGAATTAATTTTTTGACACCATAGGAGTTAATCAACTCATGGGCATAAATACTAGCAGAAGGCATCCCCATGCCAGTTCCTTGCACGGATACCCGCTCACCTTTATAAATACCGGTATAACCTAACATTCCCCGCACGTTATTGTAACAAATCGGGTCTTCTAAAAAAGTTTCGGCAATATATTTTGCCCGTAATGGATCTCCTGGTAATAAAATTTTATCGGCGATTTCACCGGTCTGTGCTTCAATATGAACGCTCATGAATAACTTCCTTTCCTTTTTCGTTGGTGATAATTATTTATTGCTAAAATTATTCTGACAGTTTTTTTATAATTTTGCTAGTGTTTCTTTCACTAACGCTTTAAATTCTGCCTTCACACGCTCTGTTGTTTCCACCACTTCTGCATGGTTTAGATTTTTTTGCATGCCCGCAGCTAAATTAGTGATACAAGAAATACCTAATACTTTTAAGCCACTATGAGCCGCTACGATAACTTCTGGCACGGTTGACATTCCGACTGCATCTGCGCCAATTGTGCGAGCAAACCGAATTTCAGCTGGTGTTTCATAAGTTGGACCAGAAAAGCCCATGTAAACACCCTCTTTTAAATGTAAGCCCGCCGCTTTTGCGACTTCTTTTGCCACTGTCATATATTCTATGCTATAGGCTTGGCTCATATCTGGGAATCGCGGTCCCATACTTTCTTCATTAGGACCAACTAAAGGATTTGCCCCCATGAAATTGATATGATCTGTAATTAACATCAAATCACCGGGTGCAAATGTTTCGTTCACACCACCACACGCATTGGTCACAACCACAGAATGTGCGCCAAGTGCTTTCATCACGCGGACTGGATAAGTGACTGTTTGCATCGAGTTGCCTTCATAATAATGAAAACGTCCTTGCATCGCTAAAACTTTTTTTCCTGCCAAATCGCCATAAACCAACTGACCAGCATGTCCCACGACTGTTGAAATTGGAAAATGAGGAATTTCATTATAGGAAATCACCACTGGATTTTGAATTTCTTCAGCTAATTCTCCTAAGCCAGAACCTAAAATCAAGCCAAATTCAACTGCTTTTACACCTTGTTCTTTGATAAAATCTGTCGTTTCTTGTAATTGTGCTAAAATCTCTGTCATAAAGACCTCCCATGATTGCATTAACCTGTTGTGTAATGTTTTAAAACTTAACAAAAGCAATACTGACAGCAGCAAAAAATAATACTATTTCCCACTGTCAGTTTGTCTTAAAAATTTTATTTTAAAGCAGCTAAGAAGCTTTGGCCGTTTTCTGTTGCCGGTACAGCAAAGTTTTCTGCAATAGTTGCCGAAATATCAGCATAAAAACCTTGTGGCAATGCGCCTTTTCCGGTCATTTTTTTGCTATAAGCAAGTAATGGCACATATTCACGGGTATGATCTGTACCAGGGAAAGTTGGATCGTTACCATGATCGGCAGTAATTAACAACAAATCATCATCGGCCATATTGTCCAATAATTCTGGAATCCGCAAATCAAAATCTTCAATGGCATGTGCATACCCCACGACATCGCGGCGGTGACCATACAACGCATCAAAGTCTACCAAGTTTGTAAAACTTAAACCGGTAAAGTCTTTTTTCATTACTTCTAATAATTTATCCACACCGTCCATATTACTCTTTGTGCGAATTGCTTCTGTAACACCTTGGCCGTTAAAGATATCGTTGATTTTACCCACAGCAATGACATCTTTGCCGTTATCTTTTAATGAATCTAAGACCGTTTTACCAAACGGATCTAAGGCGTAGTCGTGACGATTACTTGTGCGGGTAAAATTACCAGGTTCACCTACATAAGGACGTGCAATAATGCGGCCGATCATATAAGGTTCATCTTTTGTAATATCGCGAGTAAATTGGCAAATACGATACAACTCTTCTAAAGGAATAATTTCCTCGTGGGCTGCAATTTGTAAAACTGGATCTGCAGAAGTATACACGATTAAATCCCCAGTTTTCATTTGGTGTTCACCATAGTCGTTAATTACTTCTGTGCCGGAATAAGGTTTGTTGCAGACGACTTTACGCCCAGAAAAATCTTCAATTTGTTTTAATAATTCATCGGGAAAACCATTTGGGAAAACGCGGAATGGTTTTTTAATATTTAATCCCATAATTTCCCAGTGACCAGTCATTGTGTCTTTGCCCACAGAGATTTCTTCTAATTTAGTGGCATAACCTTGATGATCTTTTTTATCTTTAACACCTGTTAGAGGGCGAATGCTCCCTAAACCTAATTGTTCCAAGTGCGGGATAGTTAACCCAGCTTCTTTTGCAATGTGGCCTAGTGTATCTGCTCCAACATCACCAAATTTTTCGGCATCCGGCGCTTGACCGATACCCACTGAATCCATGACGATTAAATGTACACGTTTAAACATTTTATTCCCTACTTTCTATAATTTTAAGCTACCTCTATCTTACTAGAAGTCACCCTATTTGGCAGTTATAAACAACTTTTTGAATCCATAGAAAAAGAGCAGGACAAAGCAACAATGTCCCTTAGTCCCACCCTTAAACAAACTATTTTGATTTAATATAATTGGTACCGTTGGCCTTGGGACCTGATGCTTTTCCTAAGAAGATTACCAACACTAAAATTGTTAGAACATACGGTGCTGCCTGCAAATAGACATCTGGAATTGATGAAATAATCGGCAATTTAGCACCGGCAATACTGATGTTTTGGGCAAAGCCGAAGAATAACGCCGCTCCCATCGCACCCAGCGGATTCCATTTTCCAAAGATCATTGCCGCCATGGAAATGAAACCTTGTCCAGCAATTGTCGTAATGGCAAAACGACCAGAAATAGATTGCGCAAAAACCGCGCCCCCCATCCCGCCTAAAAAGCCAGAAATCAACACTCCCGAATAACGCATTAAATACACGTTAATTCCTAGCGTATCTGCAGCTTGAGGATGTTCACCCACTGAACGCAAACGTAAACCAAATTTTGTTTTAAAAATAATAAACCAAGCTAAAACAGCAATCAAAATGGCAACATATGCCGGTAAAAACGTATCTTTAAAGAAAATTGTTCCAATAACTGGAATGTCTTTTAAGACTGGAAAACTATAATAACCAAGTGTTCCGCTGATATTATCCGTTTGTCCTTTACCATAGATAGCTTTGACTAAAAAGACTGCCAAAGCTGGCGCCATTAAGTTCATAACAGTACCAGAGATAATATGGTCGGCGCGAAAGTTAATCGTTGCCACTGCGTGTAATAATGAAAAGACAATCCCTGCTAACCCTCCGACTAAAATTCCCAGCCACGGTGTCATTGCGCCAAATTGATCGTACATTTCCAAGTTAAAGACAATAGAGGTGAAGGCCCCCATTACCATAATACCTTCCAACCCAACGTTTACAATCCCGCTGCGTTCAGAGAAAACCCCACCTAATGCAGTTAAGATTAAAGGAGCGGAATAAATCAAGGTTTGGGTTAAAATTGAGGCAATTAAATCAATACTCATTAGATTTTCCCTCCTTCTTCATCCTGGTCGCTTGGACTAGCTTCCACTTCCGTTACGACAGCAACTTCTTTTTTAGGCCCAAAGAATTTTGCTAATGCAAAGCGAATAACAAAGCTAATGCCGACAAAGAAGATGATAATGGCAATATCCACATCCACCAATTCTGATGGAATACCTGCAACTTGCATCCCTTGTCCGCCAAGTTTCAAGACACTAAACAGTAATGCTGACAATAAAATCCCTACTGAACTGCCGCTTCCTAGTAACGAAACCGCCATTCCGTCAAAACCAATGGATAGAGAGGTTCCTTGAATAAAGAAGTTTTGGAATGTACCTAAACCTTGAACCACACCACCAAGACCAGCTAAACAACCAGAAATGACCATTGAAACAATGATCGTCCGTTTACTACTCATGCCGGCATATTCAGACGCAAATGGGTTCAAACCCACCGAGCGAATTTCATAACCTAATGTCGTTTTCTTCATTAAGAAATAAACCAACACCAAGAAAATCAAAGCTAAGAAAATCCCCATGTTTAACCGAGAATGATTGGAAATATTGGTTAAAAAGTCCGTTCGTAACGAACCGTTTGCACCAATCATTTTTGTGACCCCTTTGTTACTCATCAATTTTTCGTCCATCACATTGTTGACAATATGGGTACTTGTATAAAGCAAAATATAGTTCATCATAATGGTTACAATTACTTCACTTGTACCAAAGAAGGCGCGTAAAATACCAGGAATTGCCGCTGCGATTGCACCAGCTAAAGCCCCAACAATAATTGCTAAAGGTAAAACTACGATTTTGGGCGCATCAGGCAGGGCCAAAGCAATCCAAATACTAGCAACCCAGCCACATAAAGCCTGACCCGAAAGACCGATATTGAAAAAGCCGGCTGAATTTGCCACCGAAAACCCTAATGCTGTGAAGATTAACGGACCCGCCGTTACAAAAATTTCCCCAATATTCCGCGGGTTAATCGCACCTGTTTGCGGATTTAAAAAGGCGGTCTTCAACATTTGACTATAACCGGCAATCGGATTAAAACCAAAGGCCGCCATAATAATGCCACCTATGATAAACCCAAGTAAAACCGCAATAACCGGTACGAGGAGATTTCTGATTTTTTCAGAACGATTATTCAACTGCCTCACCTACTTCCTCCGTTTGCGCTTGTGTGCTTTCTTTGGCTAATTCTGCCCGTGCTTCTTCTAAAGAATAGCCCGCCATTAATAAACCAAGTTCTTTTTCGCTCGTTTCTTGCGGTGTAACTTCCCCGACAATTTCCCCAGCGTGCAGCACAACAATTCGGTCGGAAACATTTAGAATTTCTTCTAGTTCAAAGCTAACTAATAAAACAGCCTTAAATTTATCCCGTTGTTCAATTAAGCGTTTGTGAATAAATTCAATCGCACCAACATCCAAACCGCGCGTTGGGTTAGCAACAATTAACAAGTCTGGATTTCGATCAATTTCGCGGGCGATAATGGCTTTTTGTTGATTACCACCAGACAATGCTTTGGCTGGAACCAATTCATTTGTCGTTCGCACATCGTATTCTTTGATTAAATCTCGCGCTTTTTCATTGATTTCACCATAATTCAAAAAGCCGTTTTTACTTAAAGGCTCTTGGTAATACGTTTGCAACGCCATATTTTCAGCTAATGTCATCTCTAATACCAAGCCATATTTGTGACGGTCTTCAGGTACGTGACCTACGCCTTTTTCCACGATTTGGCGCGGTTTTTTATTAGTGATATCATCGCCGTCTAAAAAGACTTTGCCACTTTCAACTTTGCGTAAACCCGTTAGCGCTTGAATCAATTCTGATTGACCGTTTCCATCAATACCAGCAATCCCTAAAACCTCACCTGCTCTAACTTGCAAGCTTAAGTTTTTCACAGCCTCTAAACCGCGGCTTTCTTTGACCACTAGATTTTCAACCGACAAGATAACTTCTTGTGGATTGGCATCTTTCTTCGGTGTTTTAAAGGAAACTGCGCGGCCTACCATCATATCAGCTAATTCTTGACTGGTAACATCTTTAACTGTTACGGTACCAATTCCTTTACCACGACGAATAACAGTACACTGGTCCGCCACTTTTTTAATTTCATCTAACTTATGGGTGATTAGAATAATCGATTTACCCTCTTTGACTAAGCCATGCATAATGGTGATTAATTCATCAATCTCTTGTGGCGTTAATACCGCTGTTGGTTCATCAAAGATCAATACTTCGGCACCACGATACAACGTTTTTAAAATTTCCACCCGTTGTTGCATCCCCACAGAAATATCTCTGACATAAGCGTCTGGATCAACAGCCAAACCATATTGCTCTGAAACGCGCATAATTTCTGCTCGCGCTTTTTTGCGGTCAATCACGCCAGCTTTTGTTGGTTCACTACCTAAAATGATATTTTCTGTCACAGTAAAAGCATCCACTAACATAAAATGCTGGTGCACCATTCCGATACCTAATTTGTTGGCAGCCGTCGGACTGGTAATATTTACTTTTTGTCCATTCATGAAAATATCACCAGAAGTTGGTTCTAATAATCCTGACAAAACATTCATCAATGTTGACTTACCGGCACCATTTTCGCCTAAGAGAGCGTGAATTTCGCCTGGTTTGACCCGTAGATTGATATCGTCATTGGCTTTGAAATCGCCGAAAGCTTTGGTGATATGCCGCATCTCAATGACATATTTCTCTTCTTGTGCCAAATTTTTTCACATCCTTACTTTTCGTCTTGCGCAACTTGTAAAATTGAATACGTTATCTATAAATGCAAAAATTTTTGCGGCGCTGCCGCTAGGAAATTGCTTTCCTTAAAGCTGGATTTGAAATTTTTTTACCTCATGTACGTAAAAGCCAAACTCACCTTTAAAGAAATCAATTGAAAAATCAGGTCTTGCCCGTCAAACAGACAAGACCTGAAAAATAAATTATTTAACGTCTTTTGGTACTTCTGGTACTTCGATTTTGCCGTCAGCAACTTCAGTTTTAACTTCTTTAATTGCTGCTTTTGCATCGTCTGATAAGAAACCTTCAGTCAAGTCAACGCCACCGTCTTTAAGACCATATACCAAGTGTTCGCCACCAGGGAATTTGTCTTCTAAAGCACGGTTAGAAATATCTTGTACCGCAGCACCTACACCTTTAAGTGTAGAAGCTAATGTACAGTTATCGTCTTTACCATCAGAAGTTTGGAATTTACCTTCTGCTTCTTGATCACTATCCACACCTAAAACCCAAACTTTTTTGTCTTTTAATTCTGCTTCAGTAGATTTTTTGTTTAATTCTTTTGCTTCAGAGAAGACACCAGCACCAGTACCGCCAGAAGCGTGGAAAATTACGTCTACGCCGTCACGGTACATTGCTGCTGCTAAAGCTTTACCTTTAGCGGCATCGTTAAATGAAGCAGCATATTCGTTTTCGATTGTAATTTCTTTGTTTAATTTTTTCGCTGCATCTTTAACCCCTTGCGTAAAACCAGCATCGAAACGATCGATTACAGCGCCTTCTTCACCACCGATGAAGCCGACTTTATTTGTTTTTGTCGTATAGGCTGCAGCATAACCTGCTAAATATGAAGCTTCGTTGTCTTTAAATGTTGCAGAAACAACGTTCTTTTTGCCATCAATAACACTATCAATAATAACGAAATTATTATCAGGGTTTTGATCTGCTGCTTGTCCGATTGAATCAGTTAATAAATACCCTACACCAAAGACTGTTTTAAAACCATTTGAAACGGCATTGTCAATGTTTGTTGTGTATTGAGATGCGTCGTTTGATTGGAAGTAGTTAAAACCACCCACACCTTTTTTCAAATTGTGTTCTTTACCCCAAGCTTGTAAACCTTCCCAAGCTGATTGGTTGAAAGAACGGTCATCGATTCCGCCGATGTCAGTTACGATTGCAGCACTATGTTTTGCATCTGTGCCCTTATCTGAACCGCCACCAGTGCTGTCTCTGTTACTTCCGCCGCCACCGCAGGCACCTAACAACATAATGGATGCTAACGCAACTGTTGCCAGACCAAATAATTTTGCTTTTTTCATTTCTGTAAAGCCCCCTAAAAGTAAGTTTTTTTCAACAGTCTATTGACTGAATGAACATGTTTTAGCGACCAGTTGTTACTAGTCAAAATCTTTATCGGTAAAAGAATATGGTAATAATTCTCCTACTGTGGTTTCTTTTGTCACACCATGATCGCCAACTAACGTCACGGGCATCTCTGGTGAACAGAATTCTGCCATCACCTGCCGACAAGCGCCACATGGTGAAATTGGTTCTGGTGTATGTCCTGCTACTACTAAATGACTAAATTCTCTTTCGCCTTCTGATACGGCTTTAAAAAAGGCAGTCCGTTCGGCGCAGTTTGCTAGCCCATAAGAAGCATTTTCAATATTCAAACCTTGATAAATTTTTCCTGCTTTGGTGACCAAACACGCACCCACCGGAAAATGTGAGTAAGGCACGTAGGCTTTATCTAAAGCTTCGGTTGCCACGTTAATCCATTCTGTTTTTGCTTTCATTTTTCCACCTGACCTCAAATTTACCTATTGTAATCGTAATTGACGTTTAGTAAATTCAATCGAAATATCTTGTTTCATTTGTCCAAATTTTAGTAGCCGCCGCCTTGGGAGCCAGTCACGATTGCTACACTAGCCGAAGTACCCAGCCGGTTAGCACCCGCTTCTACCATTGCCATTGCTTCTTGTTCATTATGAATGCCCCCAGAAGCCTTCACACCCATTTCTGGTCCGACTGTTTGACGCATCAAGCGTACATCTTCTACCACAGCCCCCCCAGTTGAAAAACCAGTTGAAGTTTTCACAAAATCTGCTCCTGCTGCTTTAGCTAATTCACAAGCTTTTACGATTTCTTCGTTATTTAGTAGCGCTGTTTCAATAATCACTTTAACTAAGGCTTTATCTTTCGCTGCCTTTACCACCGCTTCAATATCTTGTTGAACTTTTTTAAATTGGGCAGATTTTAGCGCACCAATATTGATTACCATATCCACTTCATCTGCACCATTATTGATGGCATCTGTTGTTTCATAGGCTTTAACTTCTGATGTGTTTGCCCCTAAAGGAAAGCCAATCACCGTACAAACAGCTGTTGGTTCACCTTTTAACTGTTCTGCCGCAAAACTTACCCAAGTTGGGTTGATGCAGACAGAATAAAAATGGTATTGTTTTGCTTCTTCAATAATACGTAACACATCTTCTTGTGTTGCGTCTGCTTTTAAAATTGTATGATCGATCATGCGATTTAATTCCATGTTTTGTACAACTCCCTAAATATTTTAATTGCTAAATTTTCTTTGAACTATAAAATAAATCAAATTTTTAATTAAAAACTTTTATTATGACTATTTTACCATGTATCTCGCAATTCAAAAAATGATTCTTGAAAAGGCAATCATTTCGTGATGATGTCGTGAATTAGCGGAGGTTCAGTGGCCGTCGCACCAATTTCAATATTTTGATAAAGTAACGCTTCTACAGCGGCAACATCTTCTGTATTGCTGTAAATGGTCAGTAGTGCCTCACCTTCTGCAACTTTATCACCAATTTTTTTGTGCAATTTTAAACCGACAGCATAATCGATTTCATCTTCTTTTGTCTTACGACCTGCCCCTAAAAGCATTGCTGCAATACCGATTTCATTGGCTACTAATTTTGTGACAACACCACTTTTTCTAGCTGGCAATTTTATTTCATATTGGGCAGTTAGTAAACGTTCTGGCTCATCTACGACGGTTTCATCTCCGCCTTGTTTTTTAATCATCTCTTTGAATTTTGTTAGTGCTTTACCAGAAGTCAGGGCTTCTTCTAACATTTCCCGCGCTTCTTGTAGCGTCTGAGCTTGTTTGGCTAACACGACCATTTGGCTGCCCAATGCATAACACATTTCTACTAAATCAGCCGGTCCAGCGCCTTTTAGCGTTTCAATCGCTTCAACGACTTCTAAGCTATTTCCAATTGCCTCACCTAAAGGTTGTGACATATCCGAAACAACCGCCATTACTTGACGATTGGCTAAATTGCCGATGCGCACCATCGTGTGGGCCAAGCGCCGTGCGTCTTTTATATCCCGCATAAAAGCACCATCACCAGTCGTAACATCTAAAACAATGGCATCCGCACCAGAAGCAATTTTTTTACTCATAATTGAGCTGGCAATTAACGGAATCGAGCTGACGGTTGCAGTGACGTCCCGCAAAGCGTAAAGTTTTTTATCCGCTGGCGCCAAATCACCTGATTGACCAATCACAGCCACTTTACTTTCGTTTACGATTTTAATAAATTCTTCGTCTGAAATTTCAATTTTAAAACCTGGGATGGCCTCTAATTTATCTAACGTCCCGCCAGTAAAGCCCAAACCACGACCAGACATTTTTGCAACAGGAACTCCCACACTTGCCACCAGTGGTGCGAGCACCAAAGTAGTAGTATCTCCCACCCCACCGGTAGAATGTTTATCTACTTTGATTCCTTCAATTGAAGATAAATCGATAACTTCTCCAGAATGTGCCATCGCTAAAGTTAAGTTCGTAATTTCTTCATCTGTCATATCTGTAAAATAAATCGCCATCAACAAAGCGCTCATTTGATAATCTGGAATATCACCTTTTGTGTATTCTGTAATAATAAAGTCAATTTCTTCTTTAGATAACAATTGACCATCACGCTTCTTTTCGATTAAATCGACCATTCGCATGCCTTTTCCTCCTTAAGTCCAGTGTTATTATACAACAATAATTCAATTGGTAAACCACTTTAGTAAAACAGTTTACCTAATAAACCTCAACTTGTTAAAGCGCTTACAGGAGTAATATACTGTATTACTCCTCACTTGTCAAGGTCATCACACTCTCACGAATAATTAATTTAGTATCAAATACTTTATTCGGAATTCGTCGTTTGGGAAACTCGATTGCGTCGACTAAAAATTTAGCGGCGTAAAAACCAATATCAAAAGCTGGTTGCAAAACGGTAGTTAACGGTGGTGTCACGTATTCCGTCAAATTCAAGCCATCAAATCCAATCACCGAAATATCTTCTGGCACTTTTTTTCCTAATTCATAAATTGCCTGGTAACATCCGATTGCCATCGAATCATTGCTACAAAAAATAGCTGTTAATTCTTTTTGTCGCAATAGTTCCTTAGCAGCCTGGTAACCACCAGCTACTGTTAACTCATTTTCTACCACATAGCGTCCTTTATAGGCGATACCGTGATCTTTTAAGCAATGGCGATACCCATTAAACCTCTCTTGCAATTGGTAATAGCCGGTACTTTCTTTTAGCATACCGATGTTTTGGTGTCCTTGTGCGATAAGATAACTTACGGCTTGATAAGCACCTTCGTAATCTTTGACAATTAAACGGCCATTGCTGCGTTGGTTAATCCCGCGATCAATTAAAATCGTCGGCATGTTGTGATAAATTGGACTCCCAATTTCATAGCCACTTGGCAGTAAATGTGGCGTTGCAAATAAAACCCCGTCTACTGAACGGTGACTAAGTTCTTCTAAATACGTAATCTCTTTTTCTTGGCTTTGCTGGGAGTTACACAAAATAATCATATAGCCAAGCGGATTAACATAACGTTCTGCCCCTTCGACTACTTTTGAGAAGAAAAAATCTGTCACATCTGGAATAATCATCCCAATTGTTTTTGAGCGACGATTAATCAAATTAGACGCAAAAAAATCAGGCTTATAGTGATATTTATTTACGATATCCCAGACTCGTTGCCTGGTTTCATTACTAAAGCGCGTCCCTTTATTATTTAAAATTTGCGAAACCGTTGTCACAGATACCCCTGCCATTTCCGCAATTTGTTTAATGGTCATCTTCATTTTAATCCCCCCACAAGCCCTAGTGTACCAAAATCTACTTTAAAAAAATAGCGGGTGAATTATTCTTGCGACAAATTTTCTGATGTCTTTTTACCTCATGGAAATAAAGTAATACAAAACTTTTCCCAAAATTTTCAGCAGCTAAAAAGACCTCTATAGCAAAAACTACAGAGGTCTTTTTTATCGAATTATCAACTGATGTGGAATTGTTATTTGCGCTTTTTTTTCATCATAAAAAAGTTGGAAGGCTGCTTTGCCACATTGCTTTAATTGATGATCAACGGTTGAAAAATGAAGGAGTTGGCTCACCAATAAATTTTCCCGACCAATGACCAAAGGCTGTGCATCTGAAGGGTATTGCGCTAAAATCATCGCAGCGACTTCATCGCCATTGGTGATAATTCCATCCACTGCTTGCTCTTTAAAAAATTCTGCCGCTTGAATGCCGTCTTCAGCATGAATACAGTCCCAAAAAATGTTGTCTGCTGAAAAATTAGGAAAGTATTTTTGGCTTTGTTCAATGGTTAAAATAGAATTACCACTTATCCGTTTACTGCGGCCTAAAGTTAACCCTAAACGCCTCACCCCCTGCTCTTTTAAGTAGAGGATGCTTTCTTTTAATGATTTAGCCAAATCAATGGCAACATAACTGATTTCTTTTAAGCCAGAAGCCTCACAAAAAACAATATTATTTTTTTTAAGGTAAGGTAAAAAAACATCCATGTGATTGGCTCTGGTTGTCACGATTAACCCGTCAAAACTTTTAGCAGCTAACTCTTCCAAGTAACTTTTTTCTAGCTTTTTATCATAATTAGTTGGCAGTAATGTAATTTTATATTGGTGGGCAAAAGCGGCCCGCATAATGCCTTTTAATAACTGATTATAAAAAGGATGATCTACAAAAGGGACAATGACCCCCACATTACGCGTCCGGCCTTTACTTAAATTTTGCGCAGTCCGATTCGGTTTATAATCCAGCTCTGCCATTACCTGCAAAACTTTTTGTCGCTTATCTTCTGCCACATAGGGATGATTGTTGATCACCCGTGAAATGGTCGTCACCGAATAACCCGTTAGCTTTGCAATATCGCGGATGTTTGCCACTTTTCCCACCTCGTCTCTTACCTGTTATACAGCTACTTGTAATTGATTATATAAATAGTCTATCACAGCAAGCCCCGCTTCATAAACTTGGCAACTCATCTCATCTTTGCCAAATGAAAAACGTCGTCCGCCATAATATTCATCAAAAACTTGCCAATCTAAATCACAAATCTCCTCAGATAAAATTTGGCGTGCTTGTAGGCCGCTGACATCATGTAAATTAAGTTTTCCCGCTGAGACTTCCACTTGCACATAATAAAGCTGGGTACAACCATTTTTAGTTAATTTCACATACGTAAACATCTTTCATTCCCCCTATTTTTTGTTTCATATTTAACATTATAAAAAAGCACTTTCTTTGCTTTCTTCCAACTACATCTAGAGCATAATGTATGAAACTCGTTTCAGAGCAAGGAAAAAGTTTATTTTTTTTTACAGCAAAAAAACAACTCTTCCCATTTAAATTTCCCTGGGAAAAGTTGCTTTTTATTCATTAATCTTCTTTTACACTTTGCAAAATATAGTAGCCTTTGTCTTTTGTTAAAATTTCACAGTTGCCAAAGACTGCTTGCATTTTTTTCTCGGCGCTAGGAGCACCTTGTTTTTTTTGAATGACCACAGTCAATGTGCCGCCTGGCATAAGTAAGGAATAGGCATCGCTTAAGATAGCATGAACAACTTTTTTACCGGCACGAATTGGCGGGTTACTTAAAATTGCAGCATAGCTTGTCTTTTTTACGTCTGCATAAATGTCACTTGTATGAATGTCGACATTTTCAATTTGATTGCGGCTCGCATTGCCACATGCTAAGTCAATTGCCCGCTCGTTAACATCCACCATTTCAACAAAGCGATCGCTTGTCGCCGCTATCGCCAACCCAATCGGGCCATAGCCGCAGCCGACATCAAGCAATGCTCCGGCGGGCAAATTATTAGCAGTAAAGGTTTCAATTAAAACTCTCGAACCATAATCGATTGTATTGCGGGAAAAAACGCCGCTATCGGTCACAAAGCGCAATCTGCGCCCTTTTAGTTCAAAATCAAATTCAGCAAAGTCGTGGGCTGCATTGGGTTGATTGGTATAATAATGATCACTCATAATTTCATCCTAATAGTTTATTTTTAATATCCCGCGCAATTAGCGCTCCTAATAGATGATACCCGAATTTTGATGGATGTAAACCATCACTTTGTAAAAATTCAGCTGGGTCTGGGTAAACTTCCATATGATGATACATATCAATGTAGTTCACACCAGTTTCTTGTGCGATATCTTTTGCCATTGCAATATATTTCACGAGTGTTTCTTTATTTCCGGCAGTTTTAATCGTCAGATCTACCCAGCTTGGGCCAACTAAAATGACTTTTTCAGCTGGAAAAGCCGTAATCATTTTTTTCAAGTTTTCGCCGTATTCTTTCACGTTCTCACGATTGTTGATAGCATCATTAATGCCAACATTAATTGCGACAAAATCAGGATTTTCAGCTTCTGCTTTAGGTAATTGTTCCAAAGCTGTAGTACTTGACGCACCACGTTCTCCCAAATTAACGACCGTATAATCTGGAAAGCCCATCCCTGTTAGTGTATCTGTCACATATTCATTTAATAAGTCTGTGACTTGCCCTTCAAAAAAACCGGCTGCGATACTATCGCCCATTATTACAATTTTTTTCATGTTCCTCGCTCCTTTAAAATTTTTTTAAATTCAACGTAAACCTATTTTACAGCTTGCCCTGAAATATCATCCATCTTTATACTAGCAGAAAGACCGTTAAACTGCATTTATTTGTGTTTTTACTGATAATAGCGACCATTATGTGTTAAAATGTTCGCGAAGTCCTAGCGCATATTGTCATATCCGCTATGGAAATGTTGTTGGCTTTTTCTGAAAAATAGCCAAAAGGAGTCGCTCATGGAGGAAAAAATGAATTACTACAAAATTTCCCGTCAAGAATGGCAGGGATTTTACAATAGTAACAATATGCCCTTAACCCAAGAAGAATTGGATGGCATCAAGAGTCTAAATGACCGCCTATCGATGCAAGATGTCGAGGATGTTTACATTCCGTTGTGTCATTTGATTCATTTATATATGAAAGAAGCAGAATCACTCAACTTAAGTAAAGGTCTCTTCTTACATCGTTATGTCAAAACACCACCTTTTATTATCGGAATTGCAGGTTCAGTGGCGGTGGGAAAATCAACCACTGCTCGCCTGGTCCAAACATTACTTTCGCGGCTATTTCCTAGACGTAATGTCCAACTAATTACAACCGATGGCTTTTTATACCCAAACCAAGTATTAGCCCAAAAAGGGATTATGGATCGCAAAGGTTTTCCCGAAAGTTACGACATGGAACGTTTGATCCAGTTTTTAAATGAAGTAAAATCTGGCAAGAATTCCATTCAAGTACCTGTTTATTCCCATAATGTTTACGATATTATCCCCGATGAATTTGAATTGATTGAACAACCAGATATTTTAATTGTCGAAGGGATTAATACGTTGCAACTGCCACAAAACCAACAAATTTACGTTAGCGACTTTTTTGATTTCTCACTTTTTGTCGATGCTAAGCCCGAATTAATTGAACAATGGTATTTGGAACGTTTTGAGCAATTACTGGATACCGCCTTTTTAGATCCAACCAATTATTATTATCAATTTGCCATTGGCGATCGCAAAAAAGCGGTTAAAATGGCTGAAAGCGTCTGGCAAAATGTGAATTTGAAGAATTTAGAAGAGTACATCTTGCCTACTAGAAGCAGAGCAGATATAATTCTCCATAAAACAAACCATCATTTAATTGATGAAATCTATTTGCGAAAATATTGATTTTATTTTCATGCCTGTTAAACTGCTTGTAAGAAGCTTACTTCTTTACAATAAATAATCTGAAGAATCGAGGGATTTAACTGTGACAAATGTTGACCACCTGCCGACAGTCGAAAAGATTATCGTTTTGGACTATGGTAGCCAGTACAACCAATTGATTACACGCCGCATTCGTGAATTTGGTGTCTTTTCTGAATTGATGAGCCACAAAATCACCGCAGAAGAAGTCAAAGCCATTAATCCAAAGGGAATTATTCTTTCCGGCGGACCAAACAGCGTTTATGATGAAGGCGCCTTTGGCATTGATGAAGAGATTTTGAAATTGGGAATCCCAGTTCTAGGTATTTGTTACGGCATGCAGCTAATCACTTATAAATTAAGTGGTAAGGTTGAGCCCGCGTTAAACAAAGAATACGGTAAAGCCGAACTAGAAGTAACTGCCGATGACGCAGAACTTTTTGTCGGTACACCTAAAAAACAAAACGTTTGGATGAGCCACGGTGATTTGGTAACACAAACACCAGCAGGTTTTGAAGTTGTAGCAACAAGTAAAGATTGCCCAATCGCTTCTATCCAAAATAAAGAAGACAAAATTTACGGTATCCAATTCCATGCTGAAGTTCGTCACTCTGAATACGGCAATGAATTATTGCGTCACTTTGCAATGGATGTCTGCCAATGTAAAGGCGACTGGTCAATGGATAACTTCATCGAAATGCAAATTGCGCAGATCCGTGAAACTGTCGGTGATAAAAAAGTATTACTTGGATTATCCGGCGGCGTTGACTCTTCTGTTGTTGGCGTCTTATTACAAAAAGCCATTGGGGACCAACTAACGTGTATCTTCGTTGACCACGGTCTTTTACGTAAAGATGAAGGCAAACAAGTAATGGAAAGCCTTGGCGGTAAATTTGGCTTAAACATCATTAAAGTTGATGCTCGCGACCGTTTCTTAGACAAATTAAAAGGTGTTTCTGACCCTGAACAAAAACGTAAAATTATCGGTAACGAATTCGTCTATGTCTTTGATGACGAAGCAACAAAACTTGCCGGTGAAGAAGGTATCTCATTTTTAGCTCAAGGTACTCTTTACACTGACGTCATTGAATCTGGTACTGAAACAGCACAAACCATTAAGTCTCACCACAATGTTGGCGGTCTACCAGAAGATATGCAATTTAAATTAATCGAACCATTAAACACGTTATTCAAAGACGAAGTGCGGGAATTAGGAACACAGCTTGGCATGCCTGACGCTATCGTTTGGCGTCAACCATTCCCAGGCCCTGGTCTTGGCATTCGTGTCTTAGGTGAATTAACCGAAGAAAAATTAGAAGTCGTGCGGGAATCAGATGCTATCTTACGAGAAGAAATCGCCGCAGCCGGCCTTGACCGTGACATTTGGCAATACTTCACTGTCTTACCTGGTATTCGCTCAGTTGGCGTAATGGGAGATGGCCGTACGTATGATTACACTGTCGGTATTCGTGCTGTTACTTCAATCGACGGCATGACAGCAGACTTTGCTCGTATCCCTTGGGATGTCTTACAAAAAATCTCTGTCCGTATCGTCAACGAAGTAGACCACGTAAACCGAATCGTGTACGATATTACCTCTAAGCCACCTGCAACTGTAGAGTGGGAATAAAGTAGTAACCTCACTTGGTTGCAAAATGTTGATTTAACAGCTTTTTAGTTCACTTAGAATGGATAAAAAAGATCTATTTTGATTAGGTTCCCCGCCAAAATCCCGCCAGAGAACTCTGACGGGATTTTTAATTTAGGCTTTCTTTGGTGGAGGTTCCTGTCAAAAAAATCAAGCTAAAAAACATATTTTAGCCTTTGACACATTTTTTATTACACAAAAACATTCACATAACCACTTGAATATTAATTAGGATGTGGCTGAAAACTCTATCAAAATATTATATCCTCTAAAAAACAAATGGAGTGAAAGTCTCGATAACACCAACTCGATAATACGAACTTACCGATGAACAATGGGACCAGATGCACAGGCTCTTTCTAAGTTACCGAACAGGGTAACCTCCTAAGTTAGATAACCACACAGCCTTCAATGTACTTCTTTGAATCGCTCTGAGTGGTACAGTGCCGAAGGAGCGCTAGGGTTCTTGAAAAACGATCTATACTCACTTTTGTAATTGGCGTGACAGCGGAGTACTATTGACTATCTTTCAAGTTCTTCAGATCGAGCTAGGATTTTAAAACATTAGTATCGATTCATCTTAAATAAAAGCGCATCAACATAGTGCCGGTGCTAAAAAACGCCGTACTAAGCGGAGTAAAACAACGCATAGATATTACCACGGTGGCAAAACAACCAAAATCCATAATTTGGTGGATGGACTAGAAAACCCTCTTGTCTTTCTTTTAACTGAAGGACAAACTCATGATGCAGTTTCAGCAATCAAGCTATTGAAAAACTTTGATCTTTCGAGGATCAACATTCTAGTCGACAAAGCATACGCCACGAAGGGTATTCACCTAAAGAGAACCCTAAGGAACCTTGGGATATCGATTGGAATCTTTAAAAGGAACGTCACCTTGTAGAATGTTTTTACAACAAGATCAAACATTTTCGTCGTATCGCTACACGATATGATAAGTTGGCAAAATCACTTTTGTCTTTTGTTTATGCGGAAGCTATTTTTAAATTGACTCAACAATAAGTTTCTAGACACACCCTAAATAGCCTCAAAAGTTGAACTGTAAATTTAACTTTTGAGGCTATTTAAATTTATATAACTTTTTTTGAAACATTGTGTGTAGAACAATCTAATCAGCAGTTATTTTAAACTATATTTTTTTCGTAAAATGGTTACTGAACCAAAACCTAATAAAATAATCCCTCCAATAACACTAAAAATAGTTGACTTACTTTCTCCTGTCTTAGGAAGAGTATCACCATTATGAGATTTAGTAGCTTTTACAGTATTTTTTTCTATTAAATTATTGTTCACTTTATTACTTAATGAGGTTATTCTAGTTTGATTTTCTGCTACGTTCATTTTACTTGGTGTTTCCGGTGTTTCCGGTATTTCCGGTGTTTCCGGTGTTTCCGGTATTTCCGGTGTTTCCGGTGTTTCCGGTATTTCCGGTATTTCCGGTGTTTCCGGTGTTTCCGGTGTTTCCGGATCAATTGGAATAGGACATACTTCGTTTTGCCAAATTATTGAAGGTTCTGTTTTAGAAGATTTTATATATTTTGAATCAGCATTCAATTCATCTGACTTCCAAGTTCCTATTACTCTTGCCGATGTTACTTTTAAGTCTTTACTAAAATCCTGCGGAACATCAAATGTTTTACTAAAAATCATACCAAAAGCACTGTAACCTACTATATTTCCAAAATTAATTGTAGCAACATTACCATTAAAAGAAATGTCTAGTGGAACTAAGTAATTAGTATATATATTGTTATTATTTGTTACAGCCGGATAGTATCGATTAATAACCCAGTCCGTTACATTTGTCACTGAGACATTATCATATGGCAAAGTTACAGTTAATACAGCATTATTAATTGCATAGTCTGTTGCAAATACAACTCTCCAATTTTGAGTTTTAGTAGCGTCGTTAGGACCGTTTTGCCAATGCTGAACTTCTAAATTACCTGGTCCATACAAATCTTCATCAGTATTAGAGCTATCAGTACTAGAGTGGTTGTTAGGATTTTTGACTTTTTCAAGATATCCATTGTTAGAATAATCATCTAAGTTAGTATCCATAACACTTTTTGCATTTAAATCAACTTCATCAGTATAAGACTTCGTTATTTTATCACCTATACATTCACCATTACCTCTTGGAACATTTTTTTCGATAATCTCATCAATTTTAGGAACATATCCATTAACCTCTTTGAAGTATGTTAATTTCCCATCATTATCCGTATCTTTATTGATATTGCTATCATTAGTAGGTTCTGAATTCATCTGAACATTCTCATATTTTTTTTCAGCATACGACTTCTGACTTATTTCATTAGAAGTTGCTGCTTCTGAAGTTGCCGTTTCTGAAGTTGCCGTTTCTAAAGTTGCCGTTTCTGAAGTTGCCGTTTCTGAAGTTGCCGTTTCTGAAGTTGCCGTTTCTGAAGTTGCCGTTTCTGAAGTTGCCGTTTCTGAAGTTGCCGTTTCTGAAGTTGCCGTTTCTGAAGTTGCCGTTTCTGAAGTTGCCGTTTCTGAAGCAAAAACTTGTGAAGAAAATAAATTACCTGACATAAGTGATATTAAAAGAACCGCACTGAAACACTGAACTCTTTTAACTTTCATTTTATCCATCCTTTCAAATTTTCTTCATTATATCATAAACCTGTACATCAATTCTAGCTTCCTTCTAGTTCTAAATAAAACGCATTTAGTTAACCCTCTTTTTCTCTTGAAACATTTCTAATGATTTTTTAGTTATGAATTATATTTTGCTTGTATAGACGTAATCTATTCATTTCAACCTGTAAGAAAGCCTTTTATAAATATTAATAAAATACTCATTATTTTTCACTAATGTTTGACTTGCTTCTTTTGCCGTAATCAATTGTGATAAGTTATTGTTGAAATTATCAGGAAAGATAAGCGTACCACCAAATTTCGATAGTTAAATTTATTCAGAATTTCATACTTATTATTTCCATAATCCTAGGATAGGTGTTTCTTTCGATACTATTTTTTCTTTTAAATTTTGCATGATTTTCTTTAGGATACGGCTGAAAACTCTATCAAAATATGATATTCTCTGAAAAAAATGGAATGAAAGTTTCGATAACACCAACTCGACGATACGAACTTACCGATGAACAATGGGGCCAGATGCACGGGCTCTTTCTAAGCTACCGAACAGAGTAACCTCCTAATGCAATCTGTAACTCTTCCCTATCGTTTTTTGTAGATTAGCTAGTGTCATCTGATGCTTTGTAAAAACATCACAATTATTTTTAATCTGAAGGTGACGAATGAAAATCGTTCCTTCAGTATCAATTGCAACCAATCTGTGTTTATACTTTGTGACATCAATTCCAAAATATATCATCGATCTGCACTCCTCTTTGCTTAAAATTACACTATGTTTCACTTACTCTTTTCCTGTGTAACCTTGTGATCACTCAAGCATCATGAACGTATATCATACACTAACAAACTTATTACCCATTAGACGGCCAGAGTCTAAACAAAACAGTAATCCAGTAAATTCTGGTGGATATCATACTAGTCCACAGTGCTTAACTCAATTATAGTTAAAATAACTTCAGATTAGAATAGAACAACTGAACAATTGAGTACCTTAAATATACAAAAATTGTTATCATTTAGTCACTTCTTTAGACAAAATACTATCGCGTTAGTAACACGGGGGTACCAAACTCATTGAAAATCCCTTTGAGGGTTGCTACGAAAGGCTTCACGAGCACTCTTTAAAGATTTGTTTTTTGTCAAAATTAACTAAATAGTAAACCAAAAGACGTGTGAACGAACCGGCTTTCAGCGGAAGAGCCGAGTTCGTTTACACGTCTTTTTTGTGTTTTCTCAAAAATGAAACTTTTCCGAAATGAGTTGATTGAGATTCAAATAGTTTAAGAATCTCTTACAAGTTAAATTAATTACCTGTGGTTTCGAAAAATTCCTCTACTCGGATTGTAGTAGTAATAGAAGGGTAATCACCCACAAAGAAAATTATGAGAATTTCCACATTTTAGGGACATTGTGACAATTCAAATTGTTCTTATTAGTGAAAGGATGGAAAAAACGTGTGCTTAATTCGCGCCCCTACTCTATTTTGTTTCAACCAACTGAAATAAAAAACTAAATTAAAACCAAAGGAGAAATACACATGTCAAAAAAATTAATGATTCAAAAAGAAACTAGTATCTCACTCAATGATTCAGAAACAATCAATCTGGCTAGTCTACGTTTCGACCTCAAACAATTCAAACTCCCTCAACGTTTTGTTGTAGCCAAAAGCGATATTCAAATGCGGATGGAACGTGAACAAAACCACGTTGGCGAACGTGTGGAAACCGGGTTAATGACACTCACCTTCAAAGTCTATGATCGGGCTTTTGTCGAACTGGTTCTAAATAACGGCGGAACAGAACTGGGCTCCCCGATAACGATTGTGGTTGAGCATCAAGAAGAATTACCAATTTTAGATAACTATGAGGACGGCGAATTAATTCCCATTCGCTTTAATGGCTTAAATATCTATCCCCGAAAAATTCAGAAAAAGTCATTTGTGGGAGAAGGTCAGCCGATGATTGATACGTGGCAATTTGCAGCGTTGAAAATCAGCGCCGATTCCTATCAACTAGGAGAAGTGAATGAACCAAATACTCCGGCAAAGTAATGAATGTCTGATTGATTTTCTACGCTTTTCATTACCGGATGCTTCAATGGAAAAAGTTGCGGACCTATTGGGAATTTCCCTTTCAGACTTCACTTCGGAAAAGAAAGGGAGTCCTTTTCCCACTTATGATTCTCACTATTCCTTTGCAGATATTATCATTCACCAAAGTGACCACCACAACAATCTGTTAGTAAACTTATCTGGTCAAGGTTGTCGCCAATATGAAGAATATATGTCTAGTGTGGAAGGTTGGCATTGGCAGAAGTTCTTAGTCACCATTCTAAAAGCCAAAGGAACCGTTACTCGTGTCGACTTGGCAATGGATTTATTTGATGGCTCCTCTCCTCCTGTGGCTATGCTTCAAAAATACGTGAAGAATGGCCAACTTAGCTCTCAAATTCGCTACTTTCGAGAAGTGAACAGCGGGCAATTACAGAAAGGTGTTCTGACTGGTCATACCCTCTATATTGGCGCTCAACCTCAACTACTGCGGATTTATGATAAAAAGCAAGAAATCCGCGATAAAACGGGTGAAATCGCCCAAGTCAACGAATGGGTCCGCTGGGAATTGGAATTAACCGATCATAAGGCTCGGCAAGCCGTAGAAAAGATTGCAAAGGGAACGCCACTAAACACGGTAATCCGTGGCATTTTTGCTTCCCATTACAGCTTCAAGACCAAACCCAAAGGACCCGTCAATTATCACAACAAAGCTCGTTGGTCGAACATGAAATGGTGGGATAAATTTGTGGGGGGTATTCCCAAAATCCCCTTACGTGTAATTCGTGAAAAGCCAACCTTTTCCAAGAAGAAAGCATGGTTAGAAAATGCCACTTCGAAATCGCTCGCCATGATTTATGAAGCTTTTCTGCAAGCCTATGGCCCAGAACAAGCAGAGGTCTATTTGAGAGAACTACTAGCCACAGGAAAAGAAAAATTCACGGAAACAGATCAGACCTTTATCGAACAAAAAATATTGGAATTGGAAAATGAGGATTCTTACTAAGTGAGGTGAAATTGATGGCAGCGTTCATTGATAAAAATGAACTAATGGAACAGGGATATCCAAAACATACGGCACAAAATATCATTAGACAATCAAAAGAAATCATGGTACAACGAGGATATCCATTCTATATGAACAAGCGCGTTGGTCGCGTGCCAAAAGAAGTTGTTGAATCCATTCTAGGTTGTGAACTAGAGTCGGAGGAAAACAGCAATGGCTAAAACGAAATATGCAGGAGTTTATGTAGATAAAGAAAATCAGTTTTACTATGAAACAGAGCTAGGCACCGATCGTATAACAGGAAAAAGACTGCGCAAAAAAGGCAGAACGGACCAATCTGGAAAAAAGTTCACGTCTGCTCACGCAGCCTACAAAGAATTGATTAGAATAAAGAGAGAATATCATCAAGTCCAAAAATATGCAAACTACCATCTAACCTATGGTGAATTCATGGATAAGGTCTATATCCCGGCATACAAAACAGATGTAGAAGAAAGTACTTTTTCAGTCCGAAAAAAGACCTTAGAAAATATCCGTGACCGCTTTTCAGACAAACCTTTACGCGAAATCAATGTAGAAGATGTACAATCCTATCGAACCTGGCTACTAACCGAAAAGAATTCTGGTGGTGCGGGTTATTCTCAAAGTTATGCTAGTCTGATTTTCGGTATGTTCAGAAAAAGCTTAGATATGGCTGTGACTATGCAATATCTTGAGAGTAATATTTCAAAACGTGTGAAGGCTATCCCCAAAGGAAAATGCAATGTTGCTTATTGGACAAAAGATGAATTCGAAAAAGTGATTGCAACTATTTGCATCGATGATTTTTACGAACATTTGTGTTTTGTCATGCTGTGGGTGTATTACATGACAGGAGTACGTGTAAATGAAGGCACGGCTTTGTGGTGGGATGACATTGATTTTAGGAACAAACGTCTTAGAGTCCACCATATGCTAGTTACACGAAGTCGCACAGACTGGGATCGTAATGATTACACGAAGACAGATGATGGTAAGCGCACAATTGTCTTAGATGATGATACTCTTGCAATTCTAGCAGCTTGGAAAAAGCGTCAAAGCCAAGTAGGAATCCATGATTTTGTCTTCTCGTATGATGGACTTCCAATGATTAAATCCACTATTGGTAGAATCATTGAGCGTTATGCAAACTTTGCCGGTGTTCACAAAATCCAAGCAAAGGGATTACGGCATTCTCATGCTTCATTTCTAATCAATGAGTTCAATGTTTCAGTACTAGTACTTTCCAAACGAATGGGTCATTCAAGCCCAGAAATCACACTAAAGCATTATTCACATATGTGGTCGGGTGCAGATGAAAGTATCGCAAAGGAAATGGCCGGTAGTATCAAGATTCAAACTGCTAAAAAGACAAAGATTGCTTTTAACGGGAATCAAACCATAAAAAAATAAGAATAATCTAGTTTCCCGCCAGAATCCCCGCCAAGAAATATACAAAGTGCTATAAACACTGATTTAACAGTGTTTTAAGCTCACCTGTGACATTGGAGTGGGAATAAAGAGCCAACATCATATGGATGGGGAATGCCTATAAATCAACATTCTTCGGTTGCTAAAGTGCTTGATTTTCATTAAAAATGATATGGTTCCCTACCATTTTCCCTACCAAAAATCCCTTGTCAGATTAACGTTTGACAAGGGATTTTTCTTATGTTCACTACTTTTTAAGACCTGGTTAGCCTAAGCATTTTTTCAAATATCTTTAGGATGCTTTAATAACAACGATTTAAAGAGATTAAAATACGAAAAATCTTATTGATCTTCAATTTATCTGAAAGCAAGGGTTTCAATTACTTGCAAGCTGATTCAATACTATTGATTACATATGCGTAAAGCATTGAGCGGAAATAAAGAGCTAACATAGTATGTAAGAAAAATCATTATAAAGCGATACTATTCAATAGCTAAAATGCTTGATATTCATTGAAAATAAGATAGTTCTCTACCAAAAGCCCTTGTATATTAACTAACAAGGGCTTTTCTTTTATGGTTTATAATTTTCTATATCATAATGGAAATGATTTTCATGACACTTTTTTGAAATATTATAAAATGTTGAAATTAACTATACCTGTTAGAAATAATTTATACGCATAACTTATTTATCAAAAATAATATAAGATTCAAATACTAAGGGATTACCCTCTTTTAAATAAATATCTAGTCCTTTATCCTTTGCAATAATATATCCCTTAGAATCAGAAAGCTCGTATACACCATTACCAATAAACTTATACTTTGAGCTTAGAATTATTTTTTCTTGAAAAGTGGTTACTTCAATACTTTGATCATCTTTAGTGAACAGATAGTACCCTTTAGGATTACTACTATCCCACTTTTTGGAATCACGCTTTGGTATATAAGTATGAGAACTCAGGATTTTCGTATTTAACATTACCTTAGTGTCATTCGCCTTGACAAAGAATGTAATCGTTGTACCTATCAACAAAACATTGAGTATCAGACTTAATATCATACCTTTATTCTTCATTATTTTCATCCTTTTTTATGAGCCTCCCCAACATAAAATTTTGAGATTATTATTAGATATATATATAAATATAAACATAGTGCCAAAACTTGTCGGATTTATTAGATAAGTTAGGCTAAATTTAAACTAACAAATAGCCTTACCCGAGCAAAAAAAGGATCACCTATATCTCTAAACTTTTACACAATCATAGTCATATTAAACTCTAGTACGTTAGTAGTTATACCCGATTATCTCAATACTTTCACCCACTAAATGTAATTTCATTCTCGAAGTAAAAAGAAGTTCATGTTGTAAATATTTTTCATCATAAGCGGTGATCTCATCTTCTGCAACAGTCCCATATCCATCATCCGTAACATAATCATCCAAATTGGAAAATTTGTACTTTGAGTAATCATACTGAAAAGAAAATTTTTTGATATTTTTCCATCTAATAATATAGTCAATATTTTCATAAGGATTACGTAAACACAGATTAACTTCTATTACTAAATTTTCTAATTCTTTTACTTCCATCTTTACTAATCGATAGTCGTGAAAAGAATTATCTTTTAGGAATTGATATGAAGTACCCAAACGTTTTGATAACTGTTCTAAATTTTTATAATAACCCTCAATATCCCAGTGTTCATCATTAACAAAATATTCCATTTACCAACATTCTCCTTATCTATATGAATACTAAGAAAAACGCGCCCCAACTAGCTACTGCTGAAGCAGCAAAAATTGCAAAACCAACTACAGCAATAAATATTCCAATTGCAATTACAATATCAGTCGCTTTCTTCATATTTAATTTTTGAACGAGCTGCATTCATATTTTTTAAATCTTTTTGAGCCTTTTTGTAATCGTTTAGTCCTTTAACCTTTCCTTAAATCATGCCACTGTCCATAACCACGTGTCAACGCTTCGTTTTTTTCTGGTGTCCAATACGATTTGGAGATATCTACATCATAATTTTCTAACATTTCTTGTAATTTAATTACTTCTTTTTCTTGTTCGTTCAGATTAGTTATGCTTGCAACTAACTCCGCCTGATTAAGTAATTTTCTTGCAGTATTATTTTCCATGTTTGATGCAAGTACTTGATATGGATAAATCAATAACAAAATGAGCGTCGAAAATAAAATCATTTTTTCTTCATAGTAATTAGTTCCCCCTTCTTTTTACATAGAAGCAAATGTTTTCTCCACTTTGTTTTTCTATCACTTATGCTAGTATGAATCTTCCTTTAAATAAAAAAGATCACGCTGAATATACTGACTCCCAGAAGTTAGATTTTTGGTCTAACTTCTGGGAGTCAGGTCATTTTCTGTAAACTCTTCCTATATTTTTTTCAGTTTGAACTCAATCCATTTGTCGAAAAAATCGGACAGTAAGGAAAAAAACATTAATTTTTTAATATTAATTGCTTATTATTTAATATATATACTTCATCTGCCAATTTCTCAACAAAATGAGAATCGTGAGAAGTAAACAGGACCGTTCCGGCATATGCCTTTATTAATTCTTCCAATGCTTCAATCGTTGTCAAATCTATAAAATTAGTTGGCTCATCTAAAATCAAGACATTGGAGGGTATAGTAAAAACTGTAGCTAATGAAATCCGTGTTGATTCACCCCCACTTAGAGAAGTCAATGGTTTTCCAATATCTGTTTGAGAGAATCCTAAATTACTTAATATACTTCGAACAACTGCTTCTGAATATTCAGTACGCTCCATTAAATAGTACAAAATACTCTCTGATTCACTAAATTTATAATCCATCTGTCGATACACTGAAAAGGTGACCTTGGGAGAAAGAATAATGCCTTCTCCATTTGATACAATATGATTTAATAGGGTTGTTTTTCCAGTCCCGTTGTCCCCAACAATAGCAATTTTCTTTTCCAAGGAAAACTGAAAATCACACTTCTCCAACAAACTCTTCTCTCCCTTTTTTAAAGATACTTGCTCTCCACGTATAGGAAATTTGTTATGAATTTCAACTGATTTAACTTTTGGAAATAGAATGTGCTTTTTGCTCTCGGGTTGGATAGGCTCATCTAGCTGGGCTAAACGAGATTCCATTGACTTAAACGATTTTTGAAGCCCCTTTTGAACAGTATCTTTTTGCTTTGAAGAAGATAGACGGTCAGGTCGAACATTCTGCTTTTTTTTCTTGGCAGATACTTTTTCAGAATTGGCTGCCTGCTTCTTTTTTTGAAAAATTGCAGCTTCCAACTTCTTTTTTTCTTTAGTATAGTTATTAGCCGCCCTTTGCCGCTCTAATTTCTCGCTTTCTTTTTGCTGTTTATAGGCATCATAATTACCAATATACTCGGTAACTTGACCATCCCTAATCTCCCAAATTTTAGTTGCTAATTGATTTAGAAAATAGCGATCGTGACTAACAAAAATAAGTGTGCCATAATAATATCTTAACTCTTCAATTAAATAGTCAACCCCATTACGATCTAAATGAGTGGTTGGCTCATCTAGTAACAGACCCATTTGATAGGTAGATAGGGTCTGAGCTAAGCGATATTTGGCCTCTTCACCACCACTTAATGTGTTGATTTCATTTTTGGGAACTTTAAAGCGACTAACAAGCTCCCAATCCATTCTCTCAGAATCAATGACCTTTGTTCCTCTTGGTATTTGTGAAAAATAACTAAAAGATACTTCCCGTTGAATAGAACCGGTTTCTGGTACTATTTCGCCTTGTATTATCTTCAACAGAGTAGATTTTCCCGTCCCATTATCACCAATAATACCAATGCGATTATTTTCATAAACTGTCAATTCTTGTATATTTACTACTTCTTTTGTACCCAAATTTTTTCGGATATTCGTTAGTTTAAGTGCTAAGTTTTCCATTAATTTCCTTCTCTTTCTTCTCGGGAAAAAGAGTACACAAAAAGGATAGTCTAGGACTATCCTTTGATTTCTATATTCAGGAAAAGTACACACTAATCCCTTGAAATCGCTCTTTCCAAGACTTTTGAATTTATTTAATTAGCTATTCAAAAGTTCAATACGCAATTTCATGGATGCAGTCATAATATACAATCTCCTCTTTGTTTTATTCAGTACTGTAATACTACTGTATCCTGACTAGAAAGTAAAGAGAATTAAGACCTTTTTTCATTAATACCATTTACCTAATGATTTGATTTACTTGTATGTTAAACTATCCAATTATCGAAATAAAAGCCTGCCATATAAAAAGAAAAGTGACAGTTTTGAATTGTAAATAATTTATCCGTACAACTTATTTGATCATGTTGATTCTTCATTACAATTTCAAATATAAAAAAACTTATCCGATTTTTTCATATAAGTTTTTTAGTTATTTAATTCCCTAGTGATCATTAAGTTTTCTTTATTGCCAAGCGGCAGCATTTTTTTTGACAAACGTTGCAAAGCTGCGAGGATTTTTACCCATGATGACATTAAATGTATCCGTGACTTTCTTAGCTGTTCCTAAGCGTGTCATCATATAAAGCATCCCCATCACTGTCGCATATTCTTTGTCTAGTCCGCGAATGGTAATCCAATATTTTTTAGCCAAACGTGGCGCAGGATTAGCGTAAGAAATTTTGCGCTGTAAAACTTCACTTAATGTGTCTGCAACTTGATCGTAGTCGATCGCTTCACTACCTGTGATGGCATACGCTGTATTTTGATGCTTCGCTGGGTTAGTCAAAACTTTTGCTATCAATTCACCAATATCTTCAGCATCAATAAAACTAGTTAATGCTTTTTTAACTGGTACAACAATTTTATTGAAATGTTTAATTTCAAAAGCGTGTACACCACTTAGATTTTGCATGAAAAAACTAGGGCGAATATGGCAATACGGGACGCCAGATTTTTCAATATATTTTTCAATTTTATAATGAGGAGGCACAGGATTATGTTCAATCCCGATCAATGATAAAAAGCTAATTAATTTGATTTTGCCGCTGTTTTTTAATGCATCAATAAAAGGATACAAGTCAGCGGGATTGCCTAAATGAGGCGGACGCATGATAAAGACTGCTTGTACATCTTGCAACGCTTTTGCATAGGTCTTTTCATCCATAAAATCAAAGGGGACAACACAGACATTTTCATTATTGCCAAACATTTTTGTTAACGTGTCCGGATGTGTCCCGGCAGCTGTCACTTGCTGGCCATTTTTTAGTGCATATTCTACGACGTACTTGCCGACATTTCCCGAAGCTCCGGTTACTAAAATTCTACTCATGATTCTTTTTTTCCTCCACTAAAATTTCGTTAGCACATTCTAACAAGTCAATAAATTCTGCAAACTTTTCTTTTCCCATTTTTTCTTGCAACAATGTCATTGTTTTAAAGTATTCTGTATATGCGCTCTCCACTAATTCAACAGCTTTTTTCGTTGGAATTAAGCTAAAACTGCGCTTATCTATCATCGACTGTTCTTTTGCAATATATTCTTGTTTTAATAAAGAAGTCGTCATATTAGTGGCCATCGCTTTTGTCACATTAAAAAACTTTGCCACTGCATTGGGTGTCTTCTCTCCTTCTGTTTTAACTAAATAGATCAACATTCCCATCTCACTAGAACGAATTGGTAAATTTTTTTTCACGTTAACATTCATGCGACAAAAAAGCGCTATTTCTTCTGAAGCGTGTATAAAATTATCCATCACTATTTCTCCTCACTAATTTAGTACATCTAATTTACTAGATGTGATTATAATACACTTGATGTACTATTTCAACATTAATCTCAATATAAAAAAAGACTAAGCCCATTAGCCTAGTCTTAAAAGTTCTGTATTTTAAATTATCGTACTATTAAAATATTGTTCATTGTACCCAGCCAATTTTATCGAATGGATAAAAACGTAATTTCATAACTCCTTCGATTGCGTTTTTTTGTACAAATCCAATAATACGGCTATCTTCAGAGTTTTTGCGATTATCCCCCAATACAAAATAAGCATTTTTAGGAATCTGTGTCTGATTCCGTAAATTGTCAGCAAGTTTTTTATCTAATTCAAAAATCTGCGTACTATCCGGCAAGTTAACTGAATATCGAAGAGCATCGTACTCTGTATCAATATTTTTTTGGTTAAATAAATACAAAGTTGAGCCCTGAATAACAAATTTATCACCTGGAACACCAATCACACGCTTAATATAAGTCTTGCCTTGTGAGTCATTGCCGTCTGGTGTAAACGTCACAATGTCATAGCGTTGGACTTCTTGTGTTTTTTTTATTAAAATTCGGTCTCCATTATGAAGCGTTGGAATCATAGACTCACCAACAATTTGATGCGCTTTAACATTTATTAAGAAAAGAACACACACTACTATTGTCATTAACAGTAAGAATAGATCCCAGTATTTTCGTATTTGTTCTTTTCGCCGACGCTGCAAAATTAGCTCTATTTGCTCTGAGGTCAATTTTTTTCGCATCTTTTTTTTTGAAGCCACTTGCGACACAATTCGAGGGTTTTCTTGTTTTTTTTCTGTCATAACTTTCAACTCCTACAATTGCGTCATACGGGAAACTGGTAAAAATATTGCTACGCCAACACCAAGAATATTTTCCTTTGGTACTAATCCGTAATCCCGACTATCAACACCAAAACTACGATTATCCGCCAAAACTAAATAATAATCAGCGGGAATTCGTTGATTCTTTACACCTCTAATATCACTGGTAGTAAAATCTGGTGTCAGCTGATACGCTTTATCTTTTGCTGCAACTAAATCATCACTTAAAAAGCGTTCGGGTATTTCCCGCGTACCTACGTATAAAATATCTTCATGATAGCGAAGTTCTTCTCCTGGTAAACCAATAACACGTCGAATCGATTGTTGTTTTCTTCCTGGAATTTGAAAAGCAACGATATCAAACCGCTCAATCTCCTTATACTTTCCTAAGATCAACCTGTCTCCCGCTTGCAAATTTGGCAACATGCTGAAGTCATTCACTGTCTGTATTTGAAAAAAAATAAAGAATACTCCCATAACCACTGTAACAAAAATTCCAAAGGTAACAAATAAATCTTGAAGGTAGCGCCTGCGCCTTTTTTTCCGGATGCTTTGTGCAAGTAGTTGTAATTGTTGTTGATTTAATCTTTTTTTCATCAGTTCCCTCCTATTCTTGTTGGAGGGCTGATTTATCTACTTTAAAGTGATTAAAAACTTGTTCTTGAGCAGCTTGCGTTCGCTTAATGTCGTTTAAATAGCCGGAATTAACTTCCTTATTTTTTAGCTGTTTGATGGAAAGTCCGGCTAAATTGATACCCAACTGCTTCATTCGTGTATACAACTGTTTCAATACCAATTTTTCATCTTTTCCTAAACGAGGTTCCGGAACATTCGAACCATAACTAACTAAACGAGAAGATAAATCGTAGATTGTGCTTTGCGCTTTTTTTTCGTTACTGGTGGTTGATAGTTCTTTTAACTGTTTTTCCAATTCTTGAACAATGAAGTAGCCTTGAACAACATTTTCAGAATCAGTTGCCGTTAAACTTGTGGATTGGTAATAGCGGATATAATAGCTTCCACCTGCGAATACTATTGAAAAAATCACAGCAAAAATCACATTATTTCGATTTTTACTTACCTTATCCATCAAATCAACGCAATAGCGCAACCAAGCCCGACGTTGTTTTTTGCTGGGCTTCATTGCGCTGACTTTATTTAATTTCTGCTGGTTGGTTACCCAAGCAGCAATCGAAATAAACATAAAGATAATTGCAAAAATTGCAAGGGAGAGGAGGATTATAAAAAGCCAGTCTAGTAGTTCCATCACTCCTCGCTCCTATCTTTTTTTATTTTTTGCAGCTAGCTTTCGCTCGATTAATTTCTTCTTTTCACGTTCTTTGTTAATTTTGCGAACAATGAAATAGATGATAAGTAGTAATACTAGTAAACCACCGACAATCATTGCTATCAGTCGCCAATTAAGGCCTGGATCTTGAACCAAAGTCAAATCCCGTGCATTATATTTATCTGCTTCTTCATCAGTAATGGTAAATTTTTGTTCCCACTCCCAGCGTCCGCCTTTTTCTGTCGTTACTAATATTTTAGCACGATAATCTCCAGGTATCATCTCCGAGCCTTCCAAGCTAACAGGAAAATCAATCATCGTATTTGGCGCCATCCGCATTTGTGATTTTTTAGCGTCATATACGACTTCATTTGAATCTCCCTTCATGATTTGAACATCTGTTGTCATATCATCTACAAAAATCGGCTGGATATTTGAATAATTTATACTAATTACATTACGATGATTTTTTGACGTCGCATAAACGCGATTTAATTTCATTTCTTCTTTATTTGTATTTGGATTTTTTTCACTCAATAGCATCCCAGTTAGATAGGCAAACTTGTTAACAACCATCCCTTGTTGACTTTGTGATTTTGTACCTTCTGCATCTTTTTCCTGTAGTAAAATACCTCCAGCAATGTAACCATCAAATTCAGATTTTGGCATAGTAATGTCAATATTTAAATCTTGTGAAGAATTTGCAGCTAACTTAACTTCTTTGGGTACTTTTACGACGGATTCAAAAGGATACTTCAACGACTTGTCATTTTCAATAGCATTGTTGCTGTACTCGATTACACCACTACTATTAGTCTTTCCTCCATAGGCACCCACTAAAATAGTAATTTCTTTATCTCCAGTATTATGCAGTTTTATTTTGACAGTCTGTTTTTGTTCCGGCTCCATTTTCAGATCAAAGTAGCCGACACCTTTATCAATTTGATTTTCCGGTCGAACAACCTCATATGAAAAACCACCTTGAGCCTCAGCACTATCAGCAGCATAGCTAACTATTGTATTTCCAAGAAATAATCCCATTATGTAGACTAAGATTATTCCCACCCAGGCCTTTTTATTCATGGTACACACCCCTTTAGTCATTAATCAGACGACTGCTTTCATACTGACCACACAAAGCAGTCGCCTGATAGATCAAACTATGTTTCTTAATTATCGTGCGTCAGCAATTGTCCACGTAACTTCACCAGTATAGACTCCTGTTAGCATATTAACCGCTGCTGGTACAACTAATGTGACGCCATCATACGTAGTGTAGTCATCCTTTTTATCAAAAATAATATCGAAGACACCCCGGCCTTTACCAGTTTCAGTATTTGAAATCACTGGAGTTTGCTTGTCCTCTTCAACTACCGCTTCAGGCGCTACAACTGCACTAACTGGTGCATTCACATCAGCCGTACCATTTCCTGCCTCTAAAGTAATATTTTTATACTTTAATGTTGCTGATTCAAGTGTGCTGGTATCATTTGTGTGCGTAAATTGTTTTGTCAACTGTGCACTAACTGTATGATGATTTTCAGGACCATCGGCACGAACATCCATATATCGAACAAAGTGCGCTGTATTAAATTTTTCACTTCCATCTGCAGGAGTCGCTTCAAATGGTAATGCTCCATAAGTTTGTTCAGCATTTCCCACTGGTACTTCATTGATATCAAAATCCATTTCTGTTACAGAAACGATTTTCAATGGGTTGGGATCTGGATTAGGTGTTGGTTCCGTAATTTCTGGACCATCTTCCCCCCCTGGTGTTGGATCTGGATTTTCCGGTTTCTCTTGTTTAAATTCAATATGTCCTTTCCCGACTACATCTGTTGCTGCATGTGCTGCTGGAGCTACCACGCCTAATGCCATTGTTCCCAATAATGCTGCTGTAGTTAATTTTGTAATGTTTTTCATCTTCTTTTCCTCCAATTTTTTATGGTAACTCAGATAAAATCCAAGTCAGTTCCGTTTTGTAAGGCTTACCTATAACTTTTTCGGTTCGTCCAGGTACCGATAATTGAACAGCGGAGTTAAAAAATAACGGTTTATTATATCTAGTATCAATAGTCACCTGGTTGTTGCTATCTCTTCTTGGCTCCAAAGTATTCGCCACACCAGCTGAGTTATGCTGGGAAGCGCCAAACGAGATAAACCAAGTTCCATCCCCCGTACCTTTTTTAGCGTTCGCTATTTCTTGTGTCTCACCAATTTTCATTTCAATAATGTCTTTTTTTACAATTGGCGTTCGACTTTCATCAGAGCCATTTGCCCAAGAGTAATCAAAAGAAAGCATCGCACCATCCAATTCAACTTTTTCATCTGTTGCAAATTGCTTTTCTTGTCTCACGCTTACAGTCCAACCAGAATTTGTTCCCCTTCTGTCAGTCACTTGAATGAATTGCGCCCGAGGTGTCGTCTCATCTTCAAACATCATGGCATTTGCGGCATACATTTGATCTTTTCCATCACTTTTTTGCGTTGCAAAATTTAAACTTGGAACATAATCTAAACGCAAGGGATTGGAATTAGGTGGAATAGGATTTTCCGGTTTTATCGGTATGGTTGGATTTTCTGGATCTGCTATCCTGTTATTGCGACATCACCGCTCACTTCTCCTTTAACGACATGAATTGGAACATCAATTGGCTCACTTGTATTCTCCGCTTCATCTGTTAAAGTAATCTGTATCGTTTTCTCGCCAACTGTTGCAACTAAATCTGCAATACCATCAGGATCAACTAAGGCAGCCGTAATATCTTCGTTAGCCGAAACATTATCGCTGTACTCTGATAAGAAGGTTTTTAAATCTGCTTCCGTAATATATTCTGGCTTATCAAGTGGTACTAGTGTTGGCTTGCCTGTTCCAGTTGGGGGAACATCATCGCTAATCAGCTGGGATTGCCTGAACAGAAGCTAACTCGTTCTCCATATTCTCAATAGTAGTTTGTAATTTTTCTTTTTCATTTGTTAAAGTCAACTTTTCTTTTTCTATTATTTCGTTTTTTACTTTCAACGCTTCTATTTCTTTGCTGAGTGCAGTATTCTTTGCTTCTAATTCTGAAACCACTTCGTCATCACCGTCACTCTGAAATCCTAATTCCTCCAATTCAGCCAGCAAATCATCCTTTTTCTTCTTACCAAACATGTTCGTTCCCCCTCTTCCTTTTTATATTCCGTCTGTTTATTTAGTAAAACCAACGACCTAAGCCAGTTTTACCTACACCTAATTTTTTTAGGCCACATTTTTAGTATATAAAAATTCTTGAAACCCATTTCTCAAAATTAATAAAATAAATCAATAAAATAAAAAAAACAGGCCCTCCTTTTTTCAAAAATTCATAGATTTACAAAAAAAAATGATAATTTTATAAAAAGCATCGCTTTAATTCCTGCATTTATTTAAACTCGCAAAATATATCGGGGACTATTGCGCTATAGTCCCCAATCAAATCTTTCCGACAAAGATAAAAAAAAGATTGATTGGAAAAACTATTTTTTGCGTAAACATTACTACACTCAATGTTGCATTTTCTAAAAAAATAAATATGAAATTCGATCAATATTCGCAGTATTTTTCTTTCCGGCACAATTATTCGTCTTTTAAAAAAAATCGTAGTAAACTCATGGTAATTTATCAGCAAGGTTATGCTGATAAAAGAAATAAAGGAGGATATCCATCATGAAAAAAATTGGTTTTTTGAGTTTTGGTCATTGGATGGACCGGGGGTCATTGGTTAAGACCGCTAAAGATGCTTATTTGCAATCGATTGAATTAGCTGTTGAAGCCGAAAAAATCGGCATTGACGGTGCATACTATCGCGTTCATCACTTTGCACCTCAAATTGGTTCACCATTTCCACTTCTTTCAGCAATTGGTGCTAAAACAAGCAAGATTGAAATTGGAACCGGTCTAATTGATATGCGGTATGAAAATCCGTATATGATGGCTGAAAATGCTGGCTTAACAGATATTATTACCCAAGGACGCGTGCAACTTGGCGTGGGCCGTGGTTCACCAGAACAAGTTTTAGATGGTTGGAAATATTTTGGCTATGACTATAGCGAAGATGAAATTAAAGAAATTACGCGGGAACGGACATTAGAATTTCTTGATTTATTAGAGGGCAATTATTTTGCCGAACCAAATCCTCAACCGATGTTCCCACAAGGACCTGGTAAATTGCGGATTGAACCTTATTCAGAAGGTTTGCGTCAACGTATTTGGTGGGGTGCTGGTTCAAAAGAAACTGCGATTTGGGCAGCGAAACACGGAATGAACTTGCAATCTTCTACTTTGGTAAATTATGAAAGTAACGAGCCTTTCCATGTACAACAAGCTAATCAATTACGTGCATTTAAACAAGCTTGGAAAGAAGCTGGTCACGATTTTGAACCACGTACCCTCGTTACTCGCTCAATCCAACCAATTACAACGGACTTGGATCGTCAATTATTCGGCCAAGACGGACAACCGCAACAAGACTCCGTTGGCTATTTGGCTTACCACCGCAATCCAACCATTTTTGGTCGGACATTTGCTGGTGAACCAGACAAATTAGTAAAAGAATTAGCTGAAGACGAAGCAATCAAAGAAGCCGATACTGTCCTAATCACAATTCCAAATACGCTAGGCGTTGAATATAACATGCATATTTTGGAAACAATCATTAAAGATGTGGCCCCAGAATTAGGCTGGCGTTAAGAAAAGATTTAAAACTAGAACGCTCGGAAAGTTTTAAAAACTAGACCACTCGAAAGGTTTTCTTCGTACTTTTATAGTCAGGCCTAGTGGGACCTAGTATTTCTAAAAGCTCATTTAAAAAGCGACGAACCTACAAGCTGTATTTATTGAAGGCAATCTTCATACAGCGGTAGGTTCGTCCCTTTTTTCTATTTTTTAATAATCATTTGAATGGCCTGATCAATTTTTTGTTGCTGAATTGTTGCATTCGTTGTTGGGTTTTCCAAACAATTTTTTAGGTTTTCTGCCACGATAATGCCCATGACGCGGTCAATACTAGAACGGACAGCACTTAATTGGGTAATCACATCCACACATTCTTTTTCATCTTCAATCATCTTTTGAATGCCGCGAATTTGACCTTCCGTGCGCTTTAAACGATTTAATATGTTTTTATCACATGTGGCCATCGGTTATTTCCCCTCTCCATTCCACCATTCCGCCTAAAACATTCGTCACATGATAGCCTTTTTGACTTAAAAAATCGCATGCTAGTCCCGAACGTCTGCCAGAATGACAGATAACATAATAATGGGTGTCTTTGTCTAATTCTTTAAAGCGGCTTTCTAATTGGCTTAACGGAATATTTTGGGCGCCAGGAATATGTCCGGCAACAAATTCATCGTCTTCTCGCACATCCACAAGGGCTACATCTTGCCATAATTTAGCAAATTCATCATTTGTAATTGTTTTATTCATATTCAATCTCCTCTGGTTTGACCATTTTATACAAAGCAAAAGCGCCATCTAAATTTACCACATCAAAGCCATTTTGCTTTAAAATTCGCTCGGCGATATAGCTGCGTAACCCACTGTGACACGTTACAATGTAGGCTTTTTCTTTATCCAGTTGTGCTAAATTATCCCGTAATGTATCTAAAGGAATATTCACAGCTTGTGAAAACTTTCCATTTTTAGTTAATTCTGCTTTATTCCGGACATCTAATAATAGCTTGCCTTTTTTCATTTCCTCAGTAAGTTCATGCCATTGAATATTTTGACTGAAGCCTTCTACGATGTTCAAAGCGCTATAACCCAACATGTTGACTGGATCTTTGGCCGAGCCAAAAGGTGGCGCATAGGTGAACTCTAATTCTGGTAAGTCAAAAATAGTCTGCCCGCCTTTAATTGCCGTCGCCAAAATATCGATGCGTTTGTCGACACCTTTGGCTCCCACACCTTGAGCCCCGTAAATAGCGCCCGTTTTAGGATTAAAAATTAATTTCAAAGTTAATTCAGTCGCATCAGGATAATAGCCGGCATGATCTTTCCCGCTAATATGAATAACCTCATAATCTAATCCTGCTTGTAGGGCGCCTGTTTCACTAAGTCCAGTTGCTGCCGCACTTAAATGAAAGACGCGGACAATTGCGGTTCCAATACTTCCTTTATTTTTGCGAGGCAAACCAAAAATTACATCGGCAACTTGGCGCCCTTGCCGATTAGCCGGTGAGGCCAACGAAATTAACGTATCTGCGTGGGTGATTTGTTGTTTTGTCACAACGGCGTCTCCCACTGCAAAAATTCCCGCTAAATTCGTTTGATAATTTTCATCAACAATAATGCCGCCTTTCATACCTAATTGAATGCCGGCTTCTTTAGCCAGCGTCGTATCTGGTTGAACCCCCACAGATAAAATTGTGATGTCAGTTGTCAAACTACTGCCATCTTCAAGAATAATTTTTTCTCCGGCTTGTTGGAATGCTACTGCTGATTGACCTGTAATCACTTTAACCCCATTTTCCACCAATTCTTTTTGAATAAAACTTGCCATCTCTTGATCGAATGGTGGCAAAACATGTGGTGCCTTTTCCACAATTGTCACTGCTAATCCGGCTTTTTGTAGATTTTCCGCCATCTCCAAACCGATAAAACCCGCACCAATAACCGTTGCCCGTTTTACTTCAGGTGTTAACGCCTGCATAATTTTGTCCAAATCTGGTACATTGCGGAGTGTGAATGTATTTTTTGCCTCCTTTAGTCCTGTAATTGGTGGGATAAAGGGTTTTGCCCCCGGCGATAAAACTAAAACGTCATAATTTTCACGATAGATTTCATTTTGATTTTGAATTGTTACTTCTTTTTTTACGGCATCGACTGCTATTGCTTCATTAAATGGGCGAACATCCAGATTAAAGCGGGCTTTCAGACTTTCGGGCGTTTGCACAAGCAACGCCTCTTTTTCTGTTATTTCACCTGAAACATAATAGGGCAGGCCACAGTTGGCAAAAGACACAAAGGGGCCTTTTTCCAAAATAATAATTTCTGCTGTTTCATCCAAGCGGCGAAGTCTTGTTGCTGCTGACATACCACCAGCAACTCCCCCTACAATAATTACCTTCATTATTTTCCTCCTCTAACTTTACCAGACCACTGATTCATGCCGCCTTTAACATTGATTACGTCATAGCCTTTTTGTTTTAATTGTTTTGCTGCTTGTTTACTACGCATGCCCGACTGGCAGATCACGTAAATTCTTTGGTCTGTTTTTTCTTTGTAGGCCGTAATTTTATTTAGCGGAACATTTTTTGCTTTTGCAATATGCCCCTGCCGGTATTCAGACGGCGTCCGAACATCTAACAATACAATGTTATCGGCTAATTTTGTTGCTAATTCCATTGTTGTAATATTTTTTATCTTTGAAAAAAAAGAAAACATCGCTTCGCTCCTTACATACCCTAATAGGTATATTTAATAGTAGAAAAGGCTCTTTGTCAAACCAAGTGCCAGATTTTCTTAGGAAAATAACACTCCAACGAAATTCCAGTATACCCATAGTAGGTATACTGAAAGTTTACGGACAAAAAAAACTACTGCTAAATCCAGTAGTTTTCTCCTCATTTTTTTAATTTTTGATAGCCAAGCCGATAGCCAAGTATGCGGCATACACACACCAGATAAAATAAGGGGTAAATAAAAATGTCGCCAGCTTTTGAATTGTATAAAAGTAAATGAGGCAAGCCAAAACTACTGCTAATAGCAATAAAACAATGACTACGCCCACCCAAAAATTCGTTGCGCCAAAGAACACAATACTCCAAATAAAGTTTAATAGTAGCTGTAGGAAAAATAAAAATAAGGCGTGATTTTTCACTTTCTTACTTGTCTTCGCCTCTAAAATGAAAAATAGCGCCGTTCCAATTAGGCCATACAAAACTGTCCAAATAATTCCAATAATATTTCCCGGTGGTGAAAACGGCGGTGTGTCCAATTTTGCATAGGTAGCCGCAATGTCCCCCGCTAGCAATCCTGATAAAATCCCAACGGCTTCAACGCCGATTACACACAACAACCACTGTCCAATTCTCTTCATCTTCTCGCTTTCTTGCCTCCTTTTTATAGTCAAAAGCTAACTTTAAAATAGCTACTTTTATTCATCATACGCTTTTTTTCCACGACAAAAAATCAATCTGCTCAAATTTCAAATAAATAATTCGTAATTTTGCCACTTATAAGACGAATCATTCGATTATTTTATCTAAATGGGTTATTCTACCTAAAAATGAAGGACTGTTGCCTAATGACAAACATGAATGAAAAAAAACATGCCAAGCTAAAATAGTCGGTTTAGAAGGTGTCCATGAAGTTATTTTTGTGAAGGAATATCAGAATGTGGCCATCGTGGAATGCTTAGATACAAAAGAATTGGCGGTAGCACGCCTATGCGATTTTGTCGCCCCAAATAAAAATGAAGTGAAAGAAACTCGCCAATAGGCGTGCTGGCTTCAATACTTTAGAATTTTAATCAGCTGATTAAAAAGTAAATTTAGGCGCTTTTATTCCTTATTTCCAGCTAAAAAGTGTTACTCTTAAGAAGAGGTGGTAGCAATGCATTATGCTATTTTTTATAATCCAACTGCAGGACGTGGCGATAATGAAGCAACCGCAAAAAAAATTGCCACAAAATTAAAGAAAGCAGGTCATACATCTGAAGCTTTGACTGCACCCAATCCAGAAGAAGCCGTCAAAAAAATTCGCAACTCGTTAACAGATTACGATGCGCTGATTTCAATTGGTGGTGACGGAACGTTAAACCTAGTAGCCACGGCTTTCTTACAAGCAAACAAAACGATTCCGCTGGGGATTATTCCCGGTGGGACAGTCAATAATTTTGCTACTCGTTGGGAAATCCCTACAGATTTGGATCAGGCAATTTCTTTAATTTTAGCGCAAAAGCTACAACATGTCGGGATCGGTTCTTGCCAAGACGGTCAAAAAGCGATCGTTAGCTCCTTGACTTTCGGTACGTTAGCAGATATCTCCAACCAAGTTCGTCAAAGTGAAAAGCGAAAATTTGGCTTACTGATTTATCCTTTAAAAGGTCTAAAGCAGATTAGTCAAAAAGCTTCTTATCATGTTCACATTCAAGCCGAAAATTTCGATAAAAAAATGAAAGTCTGGATTTTCTTACTCACCACCACGCACTTAGTTGGAGGTATCGATTACGTTGCTTCCAGTCCCCACGCGTTTCATGTTAGTATCTTGCACAATATGCGTCTAGGAAAATTATTTCAGTTGCTATTTTTTGTACTGACTGGTAACTTGCGTCAAAAAGAAAATAATACTTTAACTTATTTGAAACCAAAAAAAATTACTGTCAAATCTTTGGAACAAAAGTCCATTTATAGTCGTATCGACGGCGATAAGGGACCGGCCTTACCTTTAACAATCGAATTTTTAGACGGCTTTTTGCCAATTTACACAGCTGGAAAAAAAGATTAGTCAAAAAAGTTTACGCTAAAAATCAAAACAGGCAAAAACGACCTGCTTTCTTTAATAGAAAGCAGGTCGTTTTTTCACACTATCAACTAAAAATCTAACTTATTCAATATGCATATAAATATTTTTGGTTTGAGAGTAGGCATCGAGAATTGTTTTATAGGTTTCTCGTCCAATCCCCGATTTTTTATAACCGCCAAAAGGAGTACCTGCCGGCAGTTCTCCATAGGTATTGACCCACATCGTACCTGTGCGAACAGCTCGCGCTACACGGAAAGCTTTGTTGATGTTTTCAGTAAAGACGCCCCCAGCTAATCCGTAATCTGAATCATTCGCAATCGCAATGGCTTCTTTTTCCGTTTCAAATTTAATCACTACAATTACCGGACCAAAAATTTCTTCTTGGGCGACGCGCATATCATTTGTAACATCGGCTAAAATTGTTGGTTTAACAAATGCCCCCTGAGACAAAGGACCATCCGTATAACGATCTCCACCTGTGACGACGCGAGCCCCTTCTTTTTGGCCAATGTCAATATAATCTAAAATCGTTTCGACTTGTCCTTCATTAATTTGTGATCCCATCACCGTATCTTCTTGCCAAGGCAAGCCCACTTTTACTGCTTCAAAGCTTTCTGCTAACTTAGCGATGAAATCATCGTAAATATCGGCTTGTACTAATAAACGGCTCCCAGCAGAACAAACTTGGCCTTGATTGGTTAAAATACCTTTTTTAGCAAACTCTAAAGCCCTTTTTTGATTCGCATCACTGAAAATGATATGGGCTGATTTTCCACCTAATTCAAGCGTAGCTGGAATTAAATTTTTAGCAGCTCCTTTTGCGACCTGATAGCCTACTTCAGTCGAACCCGTAAAAGCAATTTTGGCAAAACCAGGATGAGTCAACATATAATTCCCTGACTCTGAACCTTTGCCTGTAATCACATTTAATACCCCTTTTGGCAACAGTGGCCCTATTAATTTTGTTGCTTCTAATAAGCTAAGGGGTGTCGACGACGAAGGATGAATGACAATTGTATTTCCTGCAGCCAATGCCGGCGCAATTTTCCACGCTGCCATTAATAAAGGGAAATTCCAAGGCACGATTTGTCCGACAACGCCAATTGGTTCTTTTAAAACCATCGTCAGTGTATGCTCATCTAGCTCTTTGATCGTACCTTCTTCTGAACGAACAAGTGCGGCAAAATAACGGAAATGATCGACAACCAACGGAATATCCGCATTTTTAGTTTCCCGCAATGGTTTCCCGTTATCGTAAGTTTCAATCCACGCCAATTTTTCTGCATTTGCTTCCAAGACGTCTGCAATTTCTAGCAAAATTTTACTACGTTCTTCAACACTGGTCACACTCCAAGTAGCAAATGCTGCTGTTGCAGCTTTTACCGCATTATCCACATCTTCTTCTTCTGCGCTAATAAAAGTTGCTAAAGTAGTACCATCACTGGGGTTTTTAGAAGTTAACGTTTCTCCTTTAACACCTTGGGTCCAATTTCCATCAATGTACAACAAATACTTGTCATCCAGTAATTCTGCAGGTTTTTTCACCGAATCTCCTCCTATTTAACTTGTTTTACTTAAGGTCAGGTAAATCGTAACACTTTACATTTACCTCGCTAATTTCAGTATAAAGAATAAAGGAAACACACTTCAAACAATATGTATCCGCTTTCTTTTTTTAGTTGAAATAACTTTTATCTAAAACTTGCCCTACCCGAATTTCAGCAGTACTTTTTTATTTTTTAAGATTTTATTAAGGCGGCTTTGCGCTTTTTTCACCATTTTGGTTTTTCCCATATTTCTTTTGTGATTTTTTTCCTTATGTTACGATAAATATATAGCGTTTTCAAAAGGAGGGACAAGCATGAAAATAAAGCAATTTTCTGGTGGTTTCTTTTTTGACGCCAGTACGAATAAATTAAAAGAATTATTTCAAGTAAAGCAAAACAACGTCGCCTACTTTGAGCCTGAAAAAGTCGTTATCCCCTTTGATCAACATATCGGATCTCCCAATAAATTAATCAAAAAGGTCGGCGACTTTGTCACAAAAGGAGAGATTATCGCCAAAAGTTCTGCCGATATTAGTGGTCATGTCCATACTTCTGTTACTGGAAAAGTCATCGCTGTTTGCGAAGTACCTGCACTTGGTGGCAAAACACAAACAGCCGTAGTAATCAAACGAGATCCGTCTAAAAATACTGCCGAAAGTTTAATTTCTCCTGATTTTTCTTTTGAAAAAGCGGTCCGGGCAGCCGGTATTGTCGGTCTTGGTGGGGCAACATTTCCAACTCACGTCAAATTAAATCCCGCTAGTCATATCGATGTCCAAACGATCATTTTGAATGGCGCTGAATGTGAACCGTTTATCGCGTCTGACGATTTTTTAATGCAAAAAGAAAGCCGAAAAATTTTGCGCGGCGGTGAAATTGCCAGAGAAATTTTAGGTGCTAAAACGATTTTAGTCGGCATCGAAAAAGATAAACCAAAAGCTATTACAGCGATGAAAAAAGCTGCTGTAAAAATCCCCAATTGCCACGTCATCCCGCTGCCAGTGAAATATCCTCAAGGCGGTGAGGGACAGCTCTTGGAAACTTTAATCGCTGCTGAGTCTCCTCTTGATGGTCGTTCGGTTGAAACGGGTGCCTTTACGATTAACGTGGCCACGGCTTTTGCGATTTCAGAAAGTGTCGATGAAAGAAAAGCCTTGACCCATCGTTACGTTACTATTTGCGGCGATGTTAAAATGCCACAAGTAATTTGTTTCCCACTTGGTACACAAGTGAAAGACTTAATTGACTATTGTGGCGGTTTTATCGGAACACCTTCTCGCGTTATTCACGGTGGACCCATGATGGGAAAAAGCGTCACAGATTTAGCGCTCCCTTTAACAAAAGGTAGTAACGGCATCATTGTTTTTAACGAAGCTCACGATGGTAAATACCCTGAATCCCCGTGCATTCGTTGCAATCGTTGCGTAGAGGTTTGTCCTGTTCACTTAGAACCGCAAAATATTGATCTAGCTTATCGAAGTGGCGATTTATTTACCTGTGATCAATTATTGGCCACAGCTTGTATTAACTGTGGTTGTTGTACGTATGTTTGTCCGGCTAGACGCAATTTAGCAGCCAATATTACGCAGGCTAGTGGTGAAATTAAGCAAGAAAAGGAGGCGCTAGCAGATGCCAACAAATAAAATTTCGTTAAAGATGGCCGACTCCCCTCATTTACACGGAGATACCACCACCAGAGAAATTATGAAATGGGTCTTAATTACTTTACTGCCAATTGTGCTTACTGCTGGTTATTTCTTTGGTTGGCGCATTTATCTGTTGTTTTTAATCGCAATTGTTACGGCCCAATTGTGTGAGATCATCTGGTTTAAATTTTTGAAAAAAGATTTAACTTGGGATTTGAGCGCTATTGTGACAGCTGTATTAATGACCATGAACTTGCCCCCTTCTGCCCCTTGGTATTTCCCTGTGATTGGCGCTGTTTTTGCCATTATTGTTGTAAAAGAGTTTTTTGGTGGCTTAGGCTATAATTTTTTAAATCCTGCATTGGGCGGTCGTGCACTATTAGTCGGCTTATTTTTCCAAGATATGTTTAAAATCAGCTGGCCCAACCCACCATTTGCCAATTTCTCTCCAGATGTTCTTACCAAAGCGACACCACTAGCACAGATGAAAACAGAAACATTAAGTCCAGCCCAATTGTGGCAAAATTTCTTAGGGGTGACTGGCGGAAGAATTGGCGAAACCAGTAGTCTGCTGATTTTAGTGGCGGGCTTGGTTTTATGGCGTAAAAAAATTATTCAACTCCACATTCCCCTCATTATTTTAATCACTGTTGCTATCGGCGCTTGGCTTTTTGCTGGCGACGGTAGTTTGGCACCGTGGCAAACAGTGACCGGGCACCTGTTTGGCGGCGGATTATTATTAGGTGCCATTTTTATGGCTACCGATTACGCTTCTAGTCCTGCTTTAAAATTTGGCGAATGCCTCTATGCTTTTGGCATTGGTTGTTTGATTATTGTCTTTCGTTTTTGGGGTGCGACAAGCGAAGGAGTCAGCTATGCAATTTTAACTATGAATTGTGCTACACCACTTATTGACCGCTTATTGCGTCGCCGAGTTTTAGGCGAACAAACTGGAATGCCTTTTGGGTTAAAATTAAGAAGATAGGAGGCAAAAGCAATGACTTTACCTTTGCGTTTAACCTGTTTTTTCGTTATTTTAGTACTTCAACTTGTCGTTAATCAAACCCCAGCAAAAGTCGGTAAAAAAGAAACTACTCCGTTTTTAAAACAAATTCAACTCACCTGTTTAATTGTAATTGCTGCTTTGGGCGGCGCTAGTTTATTTTGGCTCTACTACCACTTAGTCGGAATAAATGGCAGTAATGAAGTAGTGATGCTCCCGTTTTTAGTCGGTTTGATGAGCTTTTTAATAAGTGGTGTTATCCTCATGTTTACAAAGAAAAAATTAGGTACTACGTTACAATCTTGTCTTGTGATTTTACCGCTGATTTTAAATTTGGCGCTCGTACCTGTAGATCAAATAGACCGCTCTTCTGATTTTTGGTACACCTACTTACTTAGCTTATTGTTCTTTTTAGTTGTCAGTATGTTTTCTGCGGGTATTTTAGAGCGGCTTAAAATTGCACCCATTCCACGACTTTTACAAGGTGTGCCGATTCAGTTTACCGTTTTAATGCTGATCTTTTTGAGTCTTTCCTTTTTCAAAGGCGTTTTCTTTGGTGAATTGTTTTAATCGTTTCACTGCAGGTAGACTACCAAATATAAGAAAAGCCGCACGAACTCCCTACGGCATTAAGCTCTAATTTAAAAAAATTTGAGGTGCAATTTATTAAAATGAGCCCTTACCACTTGGGAGTTGTGCGACTCTGTAAAACTTTTCTACTTATAAACAAGGCCGCCGATGATGCCGGCAGCGATCATTAGTACGATGGGGTTGATTTTAGTTTTTCGCATAATAAAAAGTGAAATTGCCATTAAGATTAAGGCAATCCAATCCAATTTGGCCCAATTAAAACGCGCCAAATCACTATTATTAAAAAGTGTTAGCAATAAAATCGTTAACCCCGCTGACATGATTAATCCAACCGAAGCTGCCTTTAAACCAGCAAGTAAGCTTTGAACAGGTTTTGATTTTCGCTTTTTTTGAAAAAAGGCTGCCAAGGCTAAGGAAATAACCACTCCGCCGGCAATACAGCCGACCGTGGCCACGACAGCCCCTGGGATACCAAAGAGCTGCATGCCCACAAATGTTGAAGTATTCACAGCCAAAGGTCCTGGCGTCATTTGCGAGATCGTAATAATATCGGTAAAAACTTTTTCTGACAGCCAATGAAGTTCAGTCACAATTTGTTCTTGGATTAACGGAATAATCGCATAACCACCACCGATGCTTAAAAAGCCAATGGTTAAAAAGCGCCAAAAAAGTTCCAACATTTAAAACTCCCCCTTTTTGTAGACTGTTGCGAAACACAAGACCGCCGTAATGCCTAAAATCACTAAGACATTGACTTGAAAAAAGGCATTGGCGATAAAACTAAAAGGAATTAATATGGTTAGTAGTAGCTGTTTTTCCTGCACAATTAACTGCACCATATCAATGAGCAAATCCACGATCATCGCGGCCACACAAGCTTGCATTCCCCGCAAGACGGCCATTACCATTAGATTTTGACTGAAGGCAACATAAAAACTGGAAATCACTGCGAGAATCACAATAGGAGGAATAATGCCACAAACAGCACTTAAAATCGCTCCTGCATAGCCGCCTGCTTTTTTTCCTGCTAACACACTTAAATTAATCGCAATTGCACCTGGTGAAGATTGAGCAATCGCCGCCATTTCCATCAAGTCGTCTTGGGAAAAATATTTTTTTTCATCTACATAAAATTTACGAATCATGGGTACCACAACATAACCGCCACCAAAGGTAAAGGCGCTAATGTATAAATTAACGCGGCAGATCCATGCGTAAAATTTCAACTTCTCCATTTTTTCACCTCATAAAATTTCAGTCATTTTTACCTATCATTATTTAAGTATAGGGTTTGTTTTCACATGTGTGAAATGCTATTATTTGCATAATAACATGAGTAAAATTCATGCAAAATGAGGTGAATTTGATGCAATATCGTCAATGTTTAATTTTTTATACTGTGGCAAAAGAAAAAAGTTTTACCCGGGCGGCTACAAAACTTTTTATGACCCAATCTGCCATTTCCCATACCATGAAAGATTTAGAGGCAGAAGCAGGCATCCCTTTATTTGAACGCCTCCATCGTAAAATCGAACTGACCGCGGCCGGTAATACGCTACTGACTGCTGTTACGCCGTTGGTCGAAAAATTTCAGCAAGTCGAAATACAACTACAAAATTTGGAACAAAGCGCACCTTTGCGGCTGGCTTCCTGCATTACATATGGTGAAATCACCTTGCCTGAAGTATTGCAGCAGTTCAAAAAACAACTACCGCAGCAAAAAATCACTGTGCATATTTCTCCTGCTGATGATTGCTTTAAGAAATTAGCGGCAGGAAAAGTCGATTTAGCCATTTTAGAAGGGTGGGTTCCCAGTGAAAAGTATCAGCAAAAAGTAATTGCGAACTACCCCCTCGTTTTTGTGGCGGCACCAAATTTTTTACCCACGGCAACTGGCAAGCTGACTTTGCCGGAACTTTTAAATCAGCCCTTGCTGCTAAGAGAGCGCGGCTCAGCTGTAAGAGAAACCTTCGAAGCCTTCCTAACGCTAAAAGGACTACGGTGCTATCCTCTGTGGGAAAGTACTGACTCGGCTAGCTTAATTGCCGCCAGCAAGAAGAAAATGGGCATTAGCTTATTGCCATACTCTTTAGTGGCTAACCAACTAGAAAAAAAGGAACTGGTAGAAATCTCCGTCTCTAAAATAAAACTCCATAATGAAATTACGGCGTTACGCCCTGCTAGTGATAATTATCTGCCTGCGTTAGAAAAATTGTGGGAGTTATTGTGAGGATGAGCATAAAAATAAACGAGAGAATCTAGTCTGATTCTCTCGCTTATTTATTTAATAGAATGACTTTTAGAAGTAATATTGTGTTTATCATGACGGTTGCGTTTTGTCATCATCTCATCTACTTCTTCATAATTTCTTTCATACTCTTCTTCACCACTCATCAAAATTGTTGTAATGATGTCCAGTAAATAGATAATAGCAAATTGCGTGTTCACGAATTTCTTCTCATCAGCAAAATTACTGCTAAAAACGACGAGTGAAATATCACTGATTTCAGAAATATAACTATCTGCAAAAGAAGTAATGGAAATAATTCCAGCACCTTGTTCTTTACAAATATCTAAAGTCTCTACAATTTCATCTGTAGCGCCTGATGAAGAAATTGCAATAACTAGATCATCTTCCGTCAATGATCGACTCCCAATTAACATTAAATGAGTATTTGTTAAACAACGAGCGGTCATTCCCATTTTTAAAAACCGTAGATTCAATTCCTCTGCAGTAAAACCGGAACTCCCTAATCCATAAATATAAATTCGCTTTGCTGTTTTAATTTTCTTAATTGCTTCATAAATCAATTTTTTATCAAGACTTTTGTTAGTTCGATCGATAATTTTATTATAGTAATAATAAATCTGATCAAAATAGTCATCTTGTTTCACTTCAAATTGATTGGAAATGGAGTTGATTTTCATTTTCATATCGACATAAGAAACTGCCCCCATTTTACGACAAAAACGTGTAATTGTTGAAGTTGAGGCACCAGTTACTTGGGAAAGACTCGTAATATTCATATTTTGTAGACTACTATCATTTTGTAAAACATAATTGGCAATAGCCTTTTCTTTATCGGATAATTCATTATATTTTTGTTGAATCGTTTGTAAGATATCCATGCTACCGGCCCCCTTTTCTAGTTGTCAGTAAACCATCTAGTTAATTTGTCTTGCTAAAAAGTGATACAATGCGCCTACCATTCCGGCTTTATTCCCTAGTTTAGCAAAATACAACAGACTTTCCCCAAAAATTGGCGAAATTAACTGTTCAGTAATTTTCGCTTCTAGACGCGGTTGGATAAAGTCTATCTGTTCCATAATTCCTCCGCCTAAAATAATCTGTTCGGGATTAAGCAGATACATGATGGTACTAATACCTTTCGCCAAATCCTCTAACCAATCATCTAAAACTTGCAAGATTTGTTCATTTCCTGATTTTGCTAACGCCATAATTTGATGTCCATTCAATTCTTCTGTTAGAACTTGTTGCGCTCGCTTAGTTAAAGCATTTGTTGAGGCTAAATCTTGAAATTTATGGCCATCCACATTTAAATAGCCAACTTCTCCGGCACAAAAACTCGTTCCTCGCACAAGCTCACCATTTTGATAAACAGCACCGCCTACACCAGTTCCGACTGCTAAGCAAACAATGTTTTTTTGTTCCAATAATTGTCCTTGCCACGCCTCAGCTAACAAGACACAATTAACATCGTTTTCAACTTCACAAGGTAAATTAAATTTATCTTTAATTGCCCTTTTGAAGTTTGTTCCTTGAAAATTTGGAATAGTATAACCAGCATATGCCACTTCGCCTTTATCAGGATCAATCACACCAGAACTGGAAATTGCCACACCGGCTATGCTATATTCTACTGATATACGTTCTGTTAAGTCAAGAACGGTGTCCAAAATCATATTTTTTGATTCAGTATTTTGACAAGGCGTTGCTTTATTTAAGAAAATTGCCTCTCCTTTTTCATTATAGACACCGCTTTTAATACTCGTACCTCCGATATCGATACAGAAATAATTTGTCATTTAGAAAATTCCTTTCATAAAAAAGTAATATAAGCCGGTAAGTCAGTAGACTTACCGGCTTATAAATTATTTATTTTCCAGTGCTTTTGATCGCCGTAAACCGCGATCAATAACTTTATTGCCTGTTTTCACAAAATTATCTAGAGCAACCTGTGGTGTTTTGTCACCAGTCATTACTGCTTGCAATTCTGGATATAAAGCATTGCGGATTTCAGCATAGCCTGGACTATTATTAGAAAAATTCACTACATACTTATCGTTTGCTAAGTATGCATCTAGATAAGGTAAATCCTTTTTATGTTCATCCGCGACACTATTACGGACTGGCAAGAAATTGGTACTTGCTTCTACCAATTCTTTATTTTCTGAATAGAACTTAACAAAATCCTGTGCCAATTCCTTTCGTTTTTCTCCATTTGTATTAAAGACACCTGAACCAAGTACGTAGGTAAATGAAACCGGCGTACTCTTTCCTGGCACATTGGCCAGTCTAGTATCAAACCTTTCTACCGTACTATCCTTCATCGCACCTAACATCCCATTAAATAACATTGCGTTAGTAAAACTGACGGCCACTTGCTGATTTTGGAACATCGCATTTACATCATTACTTACTAGAGACTCTGGGCCAGCCGCAATTAATTTTTCTTCTTTTAGTTTCTCTAAAAAGCTTAGCGCTTTTACACCGGACTCCTCATTTACAACCAGCTCACCTTTTTCATCAAAGAATTGATTGCCAAACATTCGTAGATACATCATATTCCATGTATCTCCTTGATTATTCTTACAAAAGAATCCCAATGGGGCAACTTTACTATTGATTTCTTTCAATTTTGTCAAAATTTGATAGAACTCATCGGTTGTCCATGTTGCAATTTCATGTTCACCACCAATATACTTTTCTAAACCAGCAGCTTTAAACATGTCTGCATTATAAGCTAATGTGCCAGGATTTTGAGCAAACGGATAAAAATATGTTTTCCCGTCAATTTGAACATTATTCCAAATCGCATCAGAAATATCAGCTTCATTATTTTTATCAATTACAGCGTTAAAAGGTTCCAATAGACCTTGATGTGCAAAAGTGGATAACACAAAGGTAGAGTCAAAAAAGACATCTGGCAACGTATTTGTTTGCGTAGCCACACTCATTTTGCTATCCCGATCATCCCCAGGTACTACTTGGACGTTGATTTTGACATTAGGATGTGACTTTTCATACATCTTGGCAGCTGTCTTCAAGAAACTATCGTAATCCGCATTTTTTTCATCTGCGCTATAAGTACCTTTCCACTGCGGTGTTAACCACACATCAATTTCATTTTGCGCTTTGGCATTAGCGGAACTACAACCAGCCATACTAAAAAGAGCGATTCCTGCTATCAAGCTTAAAAACATTTTTTTCATGATAATAATCTTCTCCGTCACAAGCACTGTTACTCTTTAACCGCGCCTGCAGTGGCTCCTTTCGTAAAGTATCGTTGAAATAAGATAAAGATAATAAGCATTGGTAAAGCTGCTACTGCAGCCCCTGCTACTCGAAGTCCAATATTAGGGTTAATATCTTGCTGTAAACTGGCTACACCAATCGTTAGCGTTTTCATTTCTTTGCTGCGAGCCATCAGTAATTGCCATAAATAGTCATTCCATGCCGTAACAAAATTCAAAATAAAAAGTGCACCAATTCCCGGTTTTACAATGGGGAGCATAAGTTTACTGAAAATTGTCCATTCGTTAGCCCCATCTAATTTAGCAGATTCTCGTAAAGATTCCGGGATATCTTTAAAAAAGGAATATAACATAAACGTACCAAAACCAGTCGCTAAGTTGGGCACGATCATCGACTGATAGGTATCAATCCAGTTTAAGCCAATAATCACATCAAACAATGGAACAATAAATGTTTCTTTAGGCACCATGATTGAAGCAATTACCATAATAAAAAGTACTGTCCGACCTTTAAAATGTAATTTTGCAAAACCATAAGCTGCTAAAGCAGAAATTAATACACTGAATAAACTTGTTAGAAATGAGACAATAAAACTATTCCAAATCCATTGAAAAGCCGGTTGACCTTGAAATAATTCGGTTAAGTTGCCGGTAAACCACTTTTTAGGTAATATGTCCGGTGGCATTTTATATATTTCTGGCGAAGTTTTAAAGGTATTGGTTAACAACCAAAAAAGTGGCAGCAAGAAGCATAGCGCTAGGAAAAAAACGATAATATTGGTAATTAGATCAAATTTTTCCATTCGTTTTAATTTGGCTAACACGAGATGACCTCCTTATTTTTCTGATTTTAGAAATGTCTTTAACTGCGGTAAACTAAACAGCATTGCGATAATAAACATTAAAACACCAATTGCTGAAGCTGCACCGGTATTGTTGTAAATGAAGGCGTTTTGGTACAAGTAATACATCATTGTCACAGAAGCATTATTAGGTCCACCTCCAGTTAATAATTGAATAACGACGAAAATCTTCAACACTGCAATAATATTGATTATTGTTAAGTAAATAGTTGTTGGCCGCATTAAAGGTACTAAAATATGACGAATTCTTTGCCATCTAGTAGCACCGTCCAACTGTGCAGCTTCAAATAAATCTGCTGGTAGTCCAATCATAGCAGCAATATACAAAATAATAGCTTGACCTACATTTCCCACAAAGGTAACAAAAATAATTACCGGCATTACTGTTCGGCTATCTCCTAGTAAGTTAACATTTTCGATACCGATATTGTTTAAGGCATAACTAATCAGACCATTGGAAGGATTAAGCAAGAAATTCCAAATAATACTCATAACCACCATTGAAACAATTACTGGTAAATAATAACTCCCTCGAATAAATGATACGTATTTAGGATTCTTATCGTAAACCGTGGTCGCTACAAATAAAGCAAAAACAATTGTAGCCACGACAATCGCAACGACAAAGAAAATCGTATTAAAAATCGACTTCACAAAGATTGGATCTTGAAACAAATCAATGAAGTTTTGCAAACCGACAAAATATTTATCCATACCATATACTTCATAGAGACTCATTTTAAAGCCTTTTAAAACTGGATACACAATAAAAATCAACATCAATAGAATTTGCGGTGCAATAAAGGCATAGCCGGAATATGGATTATCAATACCGCGAAACTTTTTCTTTGTCTTCGTTTTTTTTCCGACATCTAAGCGTTGTGCTTTTTCCAATTTCTTATCCCCTTTCAACTAGAATTCGGCGTAAAATACGTCGAATTCTAAATTTAACTTTCAAGTGCAGTAACAAATTTTTTTGTAATCAGCTGTGGCCGGGTAATCGCACTACCTACTACAACCGACCAGACGCCTTTTTTCATAACTGCCGCCAATTTTTGTGGTGTATCAATGTTACCTTCCACGATAATCGGTTTATGAATCACTTTTGTCATCTCATCTATCAAAGCAAAATCGTTATCAGCGATATCTTGTCCCTTCGTTTCTGCTGTATAACCATGAAGCGTAGTAGCAATAATATCAAAGTCCAACTCTTGGCAATACTTGGCATCCTCTAAATTTGAACAATCCGCCATCAATAAGATTGCAGGATACTCTTCCTTAATTGTCGCTACGATATCTGCTAATTTTTCATCATTTGGTCGTGTTCGCAATGTACCATCCATTGCTACAACTTCACAGCCAATACTGCAAAGAGCACGAACTTCCCTTAAAGTCGGCGAAATGAACACAGGATTGTCACCGTACTCTTTTTTGATAATGCCAATTACAGATGTTTCATTAGCATCTTTAATACATTGAATGTCGGCAATTGTATTCGCTCGAATTGCTTTTGCCCCCGATTCTAACGCCGCTTTTGCCATACGACTCATAATAAACGGACTATGGAGCGGTTCCTCTGGTAAAGCCTGACAAGATACAATTAAATTGCCTTTAACTTCAGATAGAAAATCATTCTTCATTGCTTATTCCCCCAAAACAAATTACATATAGTCTTTCACAAGTTCTTTAGCCACCTCAACTTGGGCTTCTGTATAGCGTTTCATTGGTAAATGACAATAGCCCATCTCAACACCTTTTTCAGTTAGCATTAATTTCAGTGTATTGTACAATCCGTTATCTAATATTTTTTGAATTAAATCGTTTGTTTCCGCTTGTACTTTACGCGCTGTTGCAAAATCATTTTGTTCGACAGCCTCCAAAATCTGACGTGCACGTTTGGCATTTACATTAAATGTGGATCCAATTGCACCATCAATTCCTACAGCTGCTGCTGGTAAAAGCATTTCATCAAAACCTGAATACATCAACTTATCTGGGAAGCGGCTACGCAAACGTTCCATTAAGTAAAAATCCCCTGCTGTGTATTTCACTCCTGTAATCTTTGGATTTTCAAAAAGCTCACCAAATTGATCTTCACTGAAATTAACTCCTGTCAGTGCTGGAATAGAATAAACAATTAGTTCAGCCTCAACGTCTCTTACAATTTCAAAGTAGTAATTTTTAATTTCTTCAAAATCAAATTTATAGTAAAAAGGTGTCACTGAAGAAATTTTTCGATAACCTAATTCATTGACAACATAAGCAGCTAGCTCTTTTGCCTCATAAATATTTAGCGACCCAACTTGAGCGATCAATTCAATTCTGTCTGCAGCAACTTCCTTTACAATTTTGAAGATGTTTTTTTTAGTTGTGATATCCAACATGAAATTTTCTCCAGTGCTGCCACCAACATATAGTCCATCTACTTTATTTTCAGTGATATTGTACTCAACTACTTGTCTTAAGCTGTCTTCCATTAATTTACCTTCTGCATCAAAAGGTACCAATAATGCTGTTATTAATTGTGCCATGATAGCGCCTCCATTTATTTGATAAATTCAATATATCACGATAATTATTTTCTTGTATTATTTTTTGATGAAAATATTTTTCTATAACAGTTATTATCTATGTTTTCGTGGCTAAATTCCACGCTGATTTTCTAATGAAAATAATTTTACACAATAAAAGTATTGATAAAATCATTTTCTTGGGTTACATTGTAAACGATTTCTAATCCGATTTGAGATTAGAAAATTCTAATTTTATGGAGGGATTTTTTTGTTAATAACGAACATCAAAGAACTTGATCAACTTGGCGAAATACAAGCGCAACTCAAAATAATTCATGCGTTTGTTACTAGATGGCAAAGAGAACCATGGAAATTCACAGAGAAAAAATTAAACGAACAAGTATTAGTACGATATCTAAAATATGAAACAGATACTTTTACAAATAGAAGCTGGGAAGCACATCGAAAAGAAATCGATTTTCACTTGATGTTACAAGGAACCGAACGAATTTACCTAAAGGACTCACAAGAACTAACTGCTAGTGAATACCATGAGGAAAATGATTATTATTTGTTACAAGGAGCGAGTAATCATTTCATTACCTTAAACAGCGGGACCGATAAGGAAAATATGTTATTACTTTGGACAGATGAAGCCCACAAAACTGGTGTAAAAACTGACATTAAAAGCGAAACTGTCGAAAAAATGGTTTTTAAAATTAAACTTAGATAACAAAAAAGCGGTTGACATTTATTAATATTGTCAACCGTTTTTCCTATTCAAATTTTCTCTTTCCAAATTCTTCGTTATTTATAATTTTTGAATTCCATGTTAGAATAAAGCTTATTGTTTATTTCATAATTCCAAGTGAATTATTTATTTTTTTCTATACCAAAGGAGTTTAATAATCCATGGATTACAAATTAAAAATTTTAACCAACCAAGATTTACCAGCTATTACTACACTTTGTCAAGAAGCTAGTGATTATATGACGCTGGCTACTGGACAATCAAATCCAGCCAAAGAAGCACAAGATTTACTCACATCTTTGCCCCCTCAAAAAAAAGTAGAAGATAAAACACTTTACGGCATTTTTAACAATCAAAATCGTTTAATCGGTGTTCTTGATCTTGTGAAAGATCATCCCACGCCAAAAGCTTGGATGATTGGCCTATTGCTGCTTACGCCCAAAATGCGGGATCAAGAAATTGGAAAACACGTGCATGACCAAATTATGGCACAAATAAAAGCAGCAGGGGGCACCGAAATTCGGTTGGGTATTTTGAAAAATAATCCGCGGGCACAAAAATTTTGGCAACGACAAGGTTATACTTTCCAAGAAGAAAAAATCGGGACTGTGGCTGGTGTCTTAATGCCTGTCTATGCTTTTAAACGCAAATTATAATTCGTAACAAACTTCACGATGTTAGCTTTTCAAGCTCGTTTGATTTTGTGCAAAAACCACCATTTTTCTTTTGAAATTTGGTGGTTTTTTATGCGCATAAAGTGCATTGCAGCAAGCTTTTGACGCTTATTTTTGGTAAGTGTTTTTCTTTGCCACCCTTTTAAAAAACAGTTACTATACAAGTAAGTCAGAAAAAAGGAGCTGTTTTCTTGTGAAAATTATCGTTGTTGGCGGCGTAGCTGGCGGACCTTCTTTTGCCACTCGTTTACGTCGTTTAAATGAAACTCATGAAATCGTTTTATATGAACGTGGTGAAAATATTTCGTTTGCTAGTTGTGCGTTACCTTATTATTTAGGCGGTGTTATTAAAGATCGCGATAGCTTGATTGAACGGACACCCGCACAATTAAAAGAAAAAAATAATATCGATGTTTTAATTGAACATGAAGTTACGAGCATCGACCCGGTTAACAAAACTGTTGTTGTGAAAAATTTGGCTGATAATACCCAAAAAATCGACAATTATGATCGTTTGATTTTGGCATCAGGCGCTCGTCCTACACTTCCGCCAATTAAAGGTGCCGACGAAGCTAAAAATGGTTTCATTTTGCGAAATGTAACCCATGCTGATAAAATCATGGAATTTTTGAATAACGAAAATCCAAAAAGTGTGACAGTTTTAGGTGCCGGCGTAATGGGCTTGGAATTAGCCGAAAACTTTAAAGAACGTGGATTAGATGTAACGTTAATTGATCAATTACCACAGGTTGCTTTCCCCTATGATACGGAAATTGCTGATTTAATTTATGATCATTTAATTGAACATGGCTTAAATGTCGTTTTAAATACGACGGTCACAGAAATCAGTGATCATGGCCACACTGTTCACCTATCAAATGGCGATACCCTAAAAACAGATATGATCATCTTTGCAACCGGCGTGGCACCAAACAATGAATTAGCTGCCTCCGCTGGTATCGCTTTATCAAAAACTGGGCAAGTAAAAGTTGATAATCGCTTGCAAACAAATGTTGAAGACATTTATGCCATTGGCGATATTATCGAAACAACAAGTATCGTAACTGGGTTACCAACACCAAGTATGCTTTCTAGTGCAGCTAATCGCCAAGGCCATTTATTAGCTGACATCATCAATGGTGCCGATCTTCATTATCGTGGTTACCTTGGTAGTGGTGTAGCGAAAATTTTTGATTATACTGCTAGCTATACTGGTTTAACTGAACATATGCTAAAAGCTGCCGGTATCACAAATTACAAATCAATTTTTATCACACCATTTGACCACGCCTATTTCTATCCTGGTGCGGAACGATTAAACTTGAAATTAATCTTTGACGGACAAACTGGAAAAATTTTAGGCGCTCAAGCAGTTGGTAAAAAAGGTGTCGACAAACGGATTGGTCAACTATCTGTTGCCATTACCGGAAACTTGTCTGTCTTTGATTTGCCAGATCTTGAAATCCCTTATTCACCACCTTACTCTTCTTCTCGTGACGTCGTGAATATTGCCGGTTATGTCGGCATTAACCAAGTGACCAAAGTGGCCGAAACGATCCAAGTAGCAGCGATTTCCAAAGAAGATTTAGCCAATGCTTATTTTCTAGATGTGAGAGAACCCGGCAAAGCCAAAAGTGGTAGCGTAGAAGCAACAGCTAATATTCCTTTAAGTCAGTTGCGGGAACGTATCGCTGAAATTCCAACGGACAAAAAAGTTTACTTAACTTTCCGCAAAGGCTTAAACACCTATACTGCAGCCCGCATTTTAGCAGGTTTTGGTATCAAAGCAACAATGATCGAAGAAAACTAGTTGATCAAGTCAATATACGTAAAAAGCACGAAAAGCTGTTTAGACTTTTCGTGCTTTTTATTAACAAAATTATAGGTTTCTCCTTAAAAAAGGACATTATTTCAATAGCGCAGATGCAAGCGTAAGTTTTCTAGAAATCTAACATTTCATCGGTTAACGTTACTGACTCAAGGTCGCGCTCATAATACGCGATTTCTTCAAAATGGAATACACCCTTTAATACTGACAGGGGGATACTATTTATAAGGGAATTGTAGCTTTCCACATCCGAATTATACCTAATTTTGAAATTCGCAAGTGTATTCTCGCAATCTTTAATTTGGTTGAGTAATTCCGATATATGCGCGTTTGCTTTTGTTTGAGGGTGGTTTTCAATAAAGTTTTGAAACTGCAATGCTCCCGTTACTGTAAAAGTAGTCGGCTCCTCTTTATTTATCAGAATTTCTTTTTCATGTGCCAAATATCTTTCAACCACTTTATTGGCCTTGTCCAATAAAGAATCTTCCCGCTCTTCTACGATTAAAATATTACTTTTAGCCGCTTTAATTTTTTGTCGCTTCTTCGTTGCCTGGTTGTAATTTAACCCAATGGAAATAAGTAAGCCTGTACACAAACCTAAAACTAAGCCAAGTTTACTTAACACTTCAGAAACTTCTTGTGCTTCTTCTGGAGTGAAGATAGCAAATATAAACAACCAGAATAACCAGCCCACAAAACTCAACCCAAACAACTTTAGTAAAAATAATAATACACTTTTCTTTTTCATCTCGACTCCTTTTCGACTGCTTTTCTTCATGATAGCAATTTTTATACATGAATCCTAGCATCAGCCCTAAAATCCGGTAATTTCATTGATAACTTTCTAAAAAGCAGTGATTTTAACAAAATAGCGTCACATTTTTTTGCAACTTATGTTTTAGGTACTTGAATTTTTTTACTTTCCTGATAGAAAAAAACAGCAGGACTACAATCATCCTGCTGTTTTCTTCGTATTAATTATGAATGATACGCTGGTTTTAAATGCGTTGCTGTAAAAATCGCTTTGACCAAAATCGGAGTTAAAATAACCGCACCAATCACTTCGCTGATACCATTTGTTGCAACGATTGTCGCCAAAACTTTTAATAAACCTGAGGGATCAACGCCATAAGCTGAGGCAACCGGTCCTGTGTAAAGCGTCCCCATAAAAGTTAAGACTAAAATCGTATTGGTTAACGTGCCCCCAATAGCAGCTAAAATAGAGGCGACATATAAATTTCCTTTTTTCTTATACCACCAATGGAATAAAACCCCCGCCACCAAACCAACAAGAATCCGAGGTAAAACTGAAACAATCGGGTTGGTAAAGACCATTGTATCAATAGGGGTCGTCGGTGAAGTAAAGGCCCGGATAATCGTGCAAATTCCCCACACTAAACCAATAAACATCCCGTCTTTGGTTCCCAAAACGATTGCTGCGACAATGACTGTAATATGAATAATCGTCAAGCTCGTAATCCCCAATGGAATAAAACCTAAAAATGGCACCATTGCTTGTAAAATAATAATAGCAGTCAAAATAGCACGAATGGCAATGCGATAACTTTTACTTTTCGTATTCATTTGAGTTCTCCTTTTAATTCAATTATAATGACACTAGTGTCATTGAAGTGATTATACAAGAAAATGACACGCGTGTCACTAATTTTGAGGTGAGAAAATGAAAAATTTATCCAACGCCGAACGTAAACGGCAAAAACGAGAAGCCATTTTAAATAGTGCCCGAGAAGTTTTTCGCCAAAAAGGCTTAATTGATGTGACGATGAAGGATATTATCGAAGCAACTGGTATCAGTCGGGGCGGTATTTATTTATACTTTGATTCGGTTGATCAAATTTTTATGGAAGTTATTAAACAGCGCTCTAATCGTAAATTTGATGATATTCGGTACGCGATTACTAAAAATCCGCCTTTTGAAGAGTTACTAAATGACTATTTTGAAAGCCACGAAGATCGCCTTTTAAATCAAATGGAAAACAGTCTACTCCGCTCGATGTACGAGTATTATTTCACCCACAAAACGGCTGCTGATCATAAATTTCAGCAAGAACAACTTGCCGCAACGAAAAATACCATCTTGGCAATTTTAGAATTAGGGGTCGCACAGGGTGTTTTACAAGATGAAAAGATTCCTGCCATTGCTGAAAATTTCATGTTCGTCATTGAAGGGATGAGCGTCATGGCACTTACCGGCGGAATTACCCACGAACAATTGGCTGCTCAATTTGACTTAATGAAAAAAATGCTGCCAAAAAGAGCCTGATCAAACTATTAAAAAAAGGCTAAAGGAAATCCTTCTGCCCTAAACCATAAGCGCTAAATTTGCAAAAATGGCTTTTTCATAGAGAACAAAGTTAAAACTGCCGCAAGGAAAACTGTAAAATTCCTTGCGGCAGTTTTTATTTTAAGAGTTAAAGGTCGTCTGGCTAGCTTTTTTCATTTATCTTCTGCAAAAAACTCGCCCATTTCATCAACATACTGCAACGATTCTTTCAAAGGATAAACCACAAAATCATGTATCATCTCTGGAACGATGACTAAACTTAACGTTGTCCCAGCAACATTTGCAACTTTTTCTTTTAAGCGCAAAACATCAGGATACAATATTTCATCTGTTCCACTAATGACTAAAAGCTCCCCTAAGTTTTCAAACGTCCCGTAAATCGGTGAGACTAACGGATCATCGACAGCTAAATTCCCCGCATACGTCGCCCCTGCTTTAGTTAGCAGATCTTTTTCCAACAAGACATCTTTTTCTTCTAGTGCACTAGAGCGGGGATCGCTCACGGAAACATCTAACCAAGGGGAAGCCAGCGCTAATTTTTGCGGCCGTTTTGCAGCTGCTTCATCCCGTAAATGCTGCGCTAAACTCATTGATAAACCGCCCCCAGCAGAATCTCCAAAGATATAAAACGCATCATCTGGATATAAGTAACGCAGATGATAAAAAGCTTCCTTTGTTGCCGCTAGGGTTTGGACAGCTGTCGCTTCTGGTGCCAGCGGATAGTCAAAATAGCTTACTTTTAAATTAAAGCGTGTAACAAAACGTTCTTGAATTTGTTTATGAAAAGGCGATGCTTCTAATGCATAGCCGCCACCGTGTAAATAAAGCACATGCTTATTGGTCACATGGGGTGGAAATAATGTAATCAGCTCACGACCACTAATTTCACTGCGCTTTTGCGGCAAGTCGCTGTTTTCTAACTGTCGGATATTGATATTGCGGCGCTTTGGCGGTGCCACCATGGACATCCCCACTAATTTTTTCATTTGAATTACTTTAAAAACCTGTTTGACAAATTTTGCCGAATAACGCATCTCATCCCTCCTTGAAAAAGTGGTACAATAGTGTTATCTCTAGCATAACTGACGGACTAGGAGGTGTCCATTATTTCAAAACAACGAGAACTGCTTTTTGATAATTTAAGAGGTGTCTTAATTTTTTTGGTGATTTTAGGTCACGCTTTGGAATACTTTCGGTTAAACAACCAAACAGCAGAGTTCTTCTACGTTTTTATTTACTTGTTCCATATGCCGGTTTTCATTTTTATCTCCGGTTATTTTTCCAAACGGGTAAAAAAGGGGCGCAAAAGCGCGGTCAAAACTTTTTTGATTCCCTATCTTATTTTGAACTTTATTTTAAGTATCATCTTGTTATTAATGGGTAAAATTGAAACGATTACTATTTTAAATCCCGGCTGGACGCTGTGGTACTTGTATTGCATGTTCATTTGGCGACTGCTCTTACCTGATTTAATCAAAGTGCGCCATGTTTTACTTTTTAGTTTTATCGTCGGTATTTTTTCCGGTTTATTAACAGAGTTTGGTACTTACATGGCCATGGCTCGTACGCTAGGTTTTCTCCCATTCTTTTTGGCCGGTTATTATACCGACCGGAAAATGATTGAAAAACTACGGCGTTTCCCTTTTTCACGCGTGTTAGGATTACTAGTAGTAATTTTAGGATTGGTGACTGCTTTTATTTGGGTAAAAGCCCAACTGCCTCCAGAAATTTTATGGGGCGATCGTGCTTATGACTTATTTGAAATCCCCCTCTGGCAAAATATCCTAGCTGACATGTGTCTTTATGCGTTAGGCTTTGCTTTTGTTTTTGCTTTTTTAGTAATGGCAACCGAAAAGCGGCATTTTTATACGGTTTGGGGCCAAAATACTTTGGCAATTTATCTGCTGCACATTTATCTGATTGCTCCGGTCGTTCAATTAGGCGAATTTATTCAGAATCCTTTGTTACATGGCTTACTTTTAGTTGGCGGCGCTCTTTTAACGGTTTATATTCTATCCCGTTCAAAAGTTACCCACGCCCTAGCTGTCGTCTTAAAAAAAATCGATCAATTGATTATGCCTGAATAAAGAAAGGCTTTTGGTACTCGCTTTACTCGCCAGCAATAAGGCAGAATTGCGATAAATTGTTTTTCAAATTTCTTGAAATTTTGACTTATTGTCACAGCGAGTTAGTTCAAAAAGCCAGACAGATAGAAAGGCCTTTTGTACGCGTTTTACTCGCCAGCAATAAGGCAGAATTACAATAAATTGTTTTTCAAATTTCTTGAAATTTTGACTTATTGTCACAGCGAGTTAGTTCAAAAAGCCAGACAGATAGAAAAGCTTTTTGTACGCACTTTACTCGCCAGCAATAAGGCAGAATTGCAATAAATTGCTTTTCAAATTTCTTGAAATTTTGACTTATCGTCTTAAAAAAATAAAAACTGGACACAAGCTGCACCAAAATTTTGGTCGACGAGTTTGTGCCCAGTTTTTTTATTTCGCCGTAGCTTTAAAGTAGCGTAGACAGCCGATAAAGACGAAAACAACTAAAACAAATAGAAAAATCAATGATAGCTGCGAACCTAAAATAGTCCCAGCTTGGTAATCTGATTGACTTTTTTGCGCTAAATTAATAATCGTTGCCACAATTGCGGTGGCAACAGCACCGGAAAATTGTTGCAGTGTGTTGAAAATCGCATTCCCATCTGCAAACATTTCTGTTTCAATTTGGCTCATGCCAGTTGTCATCATATTGCTATAAGAAAAACCAATGCCAATCATATAAAATACATGAGCTGCCACAAAGCCCAGTAAAATTGGTGTGCATAACAAAAGCGTCAAGGCCAACCAGCCAATTGTCACCAAGGTTAAACCAAATAGAATTGGCTTTTTAGCCCCATAATTATCCAATACTCGTCCAGAAATAGGTGCTAAAACAGCCCCCACAGCAGCTCCTGGCAACATCACAAGTCCAGCTACAAAAGCATCTTTGCCCATTACAATTTGTACAAAATTGGGTAAGACAAAAGAAATTCCCAACAGTAGAAATTGACAAACCAAAAAGCCTAATAAAAATAAACGAAAGCCTTTATTTTTTAAAACAGTTAAACGAATTAACGGCTCTTTAACCGTTGTAGCTCGGTTATAAAACAAAGCTAAGCCTAAAAATCCCACGATAAGCGGAATGATACTGAATAATGAGCCCAGTTGATTTAAGAACAATAAAAAGCCCGTGAACATCAAAATAATTCCTGCCATGCTGAAAAGATCCAACTTGCCGCCTTTTTTGATTGCCATTGCCGGAATCGCATACAATCCTAAAATTAGAGAAAGCAATAAGACCGGCACTAAAAATAAGAAAATATAATGCCAGCTTAAAGCTGAAGTTAAGACACCGCCATAAGTCGGCCCAATTGCAGGTGCAATGGACGTAGTTAAATTTCCAATGCCAATCATTGCACCGCGCTTCTCAATTGGCGTATAGGTTAAAATAATATGAAACATTAGCGGTAACGCAATCCCCGTACTAATACCTTGTAATAGGCGCCCAGCCAGTAATACTAGAAAACTTGGCGACCAAAAATCAATCAAAAGTCCTGCAATAAATAAAAGATTGGACGCCAAAAATAACGTGCGGATTTGAAAGTTTTTCAATAAATAAGTTGAAAAGGGCACAATAATTGCAATAATCAACAAATAAATCGTCGTTACCCATTGTACTTGACCCGTCGTAATCCCAAACTCGCTAATTAAAGTTGGAAAGGTGACATTCATCGCCGTTTCAATTAAAACGCCGGCAAAAGACATCATCCCAGTTGCCAAAACAGCTAATAATAAGTGAATTTTTTTCTCCATCAAATTCCTCCTAATTCTCCAATAAGTACAAAAACTTGAGCTGTCTGAGGAAGGTTGGCTTTCAAATTTACACGCAGAGCATTTATGCGCTGCTAGCTTTACAAAAAGTCACCCTTAAGCCCAAAAAAAGAGAAGCAGTTTCTACCGAAATAGAAACCGCCTCTCTCTCGACACGTCAAAAACGTGTTATCTGTACGATTTGAAAATATTCACAAAAGTCATTGTACTGACTTTTTCTAGCCGGGTCAAGAGGACAGCTTACTTTTTAGGGTAAAAAAGCTGCTGGATAAAGCTAGTGCGTATATTTTAAATTTTTACTAGCGTTACGCCTTCGTATCGATAGAAAAACCGTCAAAAGTTTCCCCGTCATAATATTTTAACAGTTGTTCGGCGCTTAATAATGACGTGGTTTGCGCTTCTTCGCGACTTTCTTCAACCAAACTTTGCCGATATGCTGCATACCCTTCAGCCAATTGCCGGTACAATTCTTGCCGTGAATGTCCTTCACCGACAATTTGGGGCAGTTCTCTTAGAAACCCCCGATAAACAGGAGAATTATCTTCCAGCTCCACTGGCATCTCCGTGACATGCAAATTTAACTGTGCAAAGGTTTCAAACATCTCATCACTTTCTTTCGTTTAAATGACTCAACTCTTCAATTTTCTTTTCAGGAATAAACCACATCACCAACATCAACGCATTTACCACTAAAACGCTGACAGGATGAATTAACCAGCCCGCTAATAAGGCGATGATGTTCATGACCAATGTGATTTTGATCTTTGGATAATGGGCAAAAAGTTTTCCGACTTCTGAATTTTTACCATTCACCCGCACTAAGGCAAAGCCTAGCAGGCAATACGCCAGATCCGTGCCGAAAATAACCAAGCCATACAACAATTGCGGCGCTAACTCAGTCGGATAGTCCCCAATCCAAGCTGTCGCAAATGGGAATAGCGTCATCATGAGGATAAATAAATTATTCGCCCACAAGACCCAGCCATCAACTTTTTTGACGATATTAAATAAATGATGATGATTATTCCAATAAACTGCTAAAGAAACAAAGCTAATTAAATAAATCGCAAATTGATGTTCCACCCCAGCAAAAGCACGCCAGGTACTGCCGTTTGGTTCATGTAATTCTAAAACCAAAATGGTCATTACAATCGCAATAACCGCATCGGTAAATGCCTCAATTCGTGTTTTGGGCATTGTAACCACTCCTTATTCTTTAATTTCCAATTCTCCATTGATATCAGCCAAAACACCATGAACCAATTCTTGTCCTAAAATGAATTGATCAGGTATCGTGCTTTTGTTTTTCAAGCCAAAAGTTTGAATTTGAGAAAAACCATAGCGACTGTAGTAATCTGGATTTCCCACTAAAAAAACAGCATGACGTTCTAGCGCAACAGCTTTTTTAAATGCCGTTTCCATCAAAGCTCCCCCAATTTTTTGATTGCGGTAATTAAAGTCGACGCTTAATGGTGCTAACAGTAAAAAGTTGCGCGTATGGGTATCTTCAGTCTTTACCTCTTGTTCACTTAACATAACATGCCCAATGATTTTACCTTCTTCAACTGCTACAAATTCCAATTCAGGAATGAATGTTGTCTTTTTACGCAGAGCTTCAACAAAATCTTGCTCTGTCCCATCGGATACTTGCGCTGTTTTAAAAGCTTGTTGTACATGCTGGTAAATAGCCGGATAGTCTCCTGGTTGCGCTTGTCTAATTTCCATCATTTTTTTCCTCTTCATCTGCATATTGGTTCATCACTTTTGCTAAGACATCTTCTAAAATATCTTCTTTGGAAAGTTCCGTCAAAGCTTGTGCTAATAGTGCTTCATCGACATTCACAATACTGTCAGCCTGTAAATTATTTTTGGTTAAAAACTCCTGACTTAAAGGCAATACTACTTGATTTTCTACTTGCATCAGGCGTTTTTTTCGCATTTCTGCCAACGGACTCCCCCTTTTTTACGTATTATAACAAATATTTGCAAAAATCATGACAATTTAGTCTAAATGCTGTTTTCCAAAGATTTTACACCTAGAAAAAATTGACGAAAGGTCTCTGGCACAAAAAAATTATGCCACAGCTTATTCTTTGGAAAAATCGCGCGAATTTTTTCGTATTTTTGATTAGGTCCCGTTATTCTTACTGTAAAAAATTTTGTACTTTTCTCAAAATAAAAAAAAGACTGCAACAAATAGTCACAGTCTTAGGTTTTAATCATCTATTTCTTTACTTAAAACCTTGCCACCTTGTGCATCCAGTGTAATTTCAATTTCTTGATTGGTGTGTAATATCTTTAGTTCCCATTTGGTCACACCATCATCTTTTTCCAATTCAGCAGAAGTAATTGATCCATCCGCTTGCTCTTGTGCTTTTTTGATTGCATCTGTCAAAGTCAGCACCGCATCGGTTTTCACTTCATCTTCTTGCCAGTTTTTATCATCGTTAACTTTGCTGGTATCGCCGATTAGTTTGCCACTATGATCAAAAATCATGTTGTATTCTTGGCTACTGTCTTCGCCTTCAATCTCAACTTGACCGGTTGGCCCTTGCGCCTCCCATTTAAAGTTGGTAATAATCGCTTCTGTATGGGCAGATTTAAATTTAGTTAACGTTTCTTCAAACAATTCATTTTTCGGCATGATAATTCCATTTTTATCAGTAACCGTTGATTCTACTTTGCTACTTGAAGTTTGATTTTCACTTGTTGCTACACTTGAGGTTACCGTCGTACTTTCGCTACTTGCATTGTTATTATTTTTGTCATTATTGTTTTGACAGCCAGCTAAAATTAACCCGCTCAATACAACTGTGGTTAAAATAAGTTTTTTCATATCCCTTCCCCCTTGTCAAAGTATACTCTCATTAAATTCATGTTACCTGTTTTTGACAAGAAATGCTACTGCCAGGAGCTATTGTGCGTTATTTTTAATATTTAAAAAAATATTTTAGGCTCCCTTGCAGTCAGACTAGCTGACAACTAGCAGCTTATAAAAAAAAACAGCCCTACCAAGTAAGCAGTAAAATTACTGTTTACATCCTAGTAGGTACTGTTTTTTAACTACATGATCATATTTTTCTACGGTAAACAAACCAGCCACAAGCAGCAACACTAAGCAATACTAGTAAACCATAAAATGGTAAAGCAGTATTTTTGCTTCCGGTATTTGGTAAACGGCGGCGCGTCGTTGTGCTTGTTGTATCAGATAGTGTGCCCGCTGTTTGCGGCAATCTTGCCCGCAGTGAAGTAGTTGGTGTATTAGTTGGTGTCGTAGGCGTTGTTGGTATTACTGGTGTAGTAGGTACAACCGGCGTAGTCAACAACGTGTTGGTTACCACAAAATCATTTCCTTGTTGTGCATAGGTTACACCATAGCCATTTGGCACCTCAACTTCCACAACTTGATAGTTGATCACCTGATTATTTTCGTCAATTTGCGGCATTTGTTTCCACGTATACTGCCACGAATTATCAGCAGACAAAACAGCAGTCGCCACTACTTGGTCATTGGCAGTTAACGCGACAGAAATTTTATCTGGTCGACTACTTGCGTTATTATCGACCCAAACTTTTTGGACATTGTAGGTCACCTTCTGCAAGTAATTTGTAATGTCCATGTCTTTGACAATGGCTTCATAACCGGTCGGGATATCCAATTCTTTGACGGAATAAACATAAGCTTTGCCATTTGGATCAAATTTCGGCAGATCGCTAAATTCATAACGCCAATCATTAGCAGCGGTCACAATTTTCCTGTAAGCTGCACCACTCAGAGCTTGACCATTTTGCAAAAGTTGGACTTTAATTTGGGTTGGACGAGCTTTTGCCGCATCATTGGCATCTTGCCACGTTTTCTTTCCTGCAACGCTGGTGGTAATTAGCTGATTTGTAATCACTTGACTGCCATCGGCAGAAAAATTCGTTACAGCTTCATAGTTAGCGGTAGTCTTTACTTCCACAAATTTATAATGCAACGTTTTTTGCGTATGATCGGCTTTTGGCAACCCACTGACTGTCACCGTCCCATAATCTGGACCGCTTAATTGATAACGACCTGTCTTGTTTGTCGGCGTTTTTACAACTTGGGCTAATGCTTCTGGTGTTCCTTCTGGCCAAGACTGCAATTCAAAGGTTACAATTTCGGGTCTACTTTCAAATTGATTGTCAAAATCTTGCCATTGCTTGGTCACACTCACTGAGATTTCCCGCAGACAATTGGTAAACGTTACCCTTCCATTTTCGGCAACTTCTTTTACGTAATGGTCGGCTCCAGCTTCTTCATCTTGCGGGGTATAGGCTTCTTTAATCCCCACTAAATTTTCGGCTACGCCGTATTGTATCAAACTTCCAGTGGCATCGTATTTTGGCAGATCGGTAAATGTGCCACGCCAAATATTATCGCTATCACTGCTATGCAAGGTGATTTTTTTGTCAACTTTAAAAACATCTTCAAAATCTACCCACTGTTTTTCAACTTTGACTTTTAACGTAAAGTCTAGTCCATCTGGGCGCATGCCATAGTGATCACTTTGATCAAGCCAAATTTTATCAACGCTAACTTCTGTCGTTTCCATTTCATTGTGCAAATTGTATTCATTGGCATGACTTACAAAACCAGTAGGAACATCTTCTTTCACCCGATAAGTTAGGCGATTTTCTTGTTCATCATACAACGGTAAATCGGTAAAACTATAGGCCCACTTCGGCGCTGTCACGACTGCCTTAACAGGAGCTTGGTTGCGTCTGAAAGCTTGCCAGTTCTTTCCATTATCGCAACTGACCTCTAAATTCACCGTAATAGAAGTTGGTATGACCGCATATTTTTTAGCCAAATCATCCCAAGTTTTCTCACCACTGATATTTTGAGTCTTTAAAGTATTGGTAAGTGAAGTTCCTGTAACTTGGCTGTCAAAACCAGCTAAGGGAGCTTCTTTTATCCGATAGCTAAATTTCACACCAGCAGCGGCATCAACATCATAAACTGGTAAATTACTAAATTGATAGTGCCACCCTTTTGTCGCATTTGTCTTAACTTCATCAACAATTTGATAATTTGCATCCGGTGTGTTTGCTTGTTTTCGTTCCAATTGAATTGTAATTTCATTTGGCATGACGCCCGCTTCATCATTGCCTTTTAAATTCCATGTTTTAGTACCGGCAATTTCAGTCGTGATTAATTTATTGGTCACAGAGTAAACTGCCTCTGTTAATTCTTTACCTGCCACTGTCACTTTTCCTTGTTCATTTAAAGCGATCTGCGTTAAGACAAAATCGCCTTTATAACCATTGGGATTTTTTGTCTCCGTAATTGTATAAGTGTAGCCATACGCTAAATCAAAACTAAAGCTACCATCTGCTTCACTCGTTTTAACCACAGGTGCCTGAAGGGGCTCACTCGTTAAGGTGAATTCCGCTCCTTGCAATGCTGTTAACGTTTTTTCAGCAACTTTTTTCAACTGAATCGTACCTTTTAAAACTTCATTTGTCTTGGTTACAGTTGCTGTTTGCGTTGCGTCAGCTTTTACTTGCACCACTGTGCTATACAAATCTTGCGGTAATTCATAGCCTGTTGGCGCTGTAATTTCTTTAAAAATATACTTACCCGGAAGTAGATTTTCGACCAAAATAGTACCGTCATTTTGCGTGGTGAAATAATGGGTATCCGTTGCACCTAGTTTTTTACCATGCGCATCTTCTGTAACTTGGGTTGTGGCATTGCCTTTTTCATCTGCATGATACAAGGCAAAAACGGCACCTGCTAATTTCTTATCTTTTGTTCCAGCATCACTTTTTATCAGTTTTAAATTTCCGACTTGCTCATTTGTGTAGCTCAAAGAAATGGTTTGCGCTTGAGAATTACCATTTTCTTTGATTACTACGCTTATTCCTGCTTTTAATTCTGGACTGATATAATAACCACTTAATGCTTGGCCTTCTTTTATGATATATTCTCCATAAGTTAGTCCTTCAAATGTTAAATTTCCTGAAGTATCTGTCTGCTTGGTATCAATTGCTTCGTCAGATCCTTTGCGATACAAATCAAAACGAACATTTTCCAGCGCTACTTGGCTATGCTGATCTTCTTTGTGCAACGTGATTTTATGGGTAACACCTTGTGCGGTCCCACCAGCATCTGAAATTTTGAATTTATCTTCTGTTGTATCTGTGATTTCTTTTTGCGTAATATTATCACCTGTTACTTTGACAGTATTTTTCAATTGGATTTCTTTTCCCGGTTGTCCAATTGGATTGACCTCTGCCTTATAGGTGATTTGTAATGTTTTTTCCAATTTTTCATATGGACCTGTCAGTGTAATAATATAACCTCGCGGTGTAACGCTCCCCGTGTAGTCTTGATTTAATTTCAACTCGTAGTTATCGTCCATAATTTTAAAACTTGCTGGAATAAGATTTAAAAATTCATTTGGTTCATCCGCAACATTCACGTTGTACAAGATGAAGCCCGCTGGATTTACTGTGACCTGATAGGCTGTAATCTTTTTACCCGGGTAATCCGGATCATTTGTCACGACCCCTGCCGCATTTTTTTCTTTGGTAACGTAGGCTTTGTTATTGTCTAGACTAAGCTGTGCGTCTTTTTTAATTTCTGCATTATTACGATCGCTATATTGCACTGTGTTTTTCACGATTCCAGAGGGGATATTGCTTTCATTTTCTAAATCTTTTACTACTACATCAAACGTAACTTTATAAATTGTCTGCTCGCCAGCTTTAAAACCGGTAATCGTTAACTTTCCATTATCATTTTGCAGCTTCAAAGGTGGATTTTCTGTAACTTCTTCAAAGTTATCCCCTTTTTTAATATAGACTTTAAAACTATTTTCCACATATGTTTGCCCGGGGTTTAAGACATCGACGACCTGTGCATCTTCACCATAATAGTGCCCTTGTGCGTTAATCGTCACGCCCCAATTTACATAGTGTTTTTTAGTATTCTTATCATAGCGGTACGTGCCGGCTTTATCTAAATCAATATTGTAGTAGCTTTTATGTTCATATTTACCTTCTCCATTTTGTTGGTCTTCTACGCCGTTACTTGAATAGTTATAAACAACCTGATTCACCATCGTATCGGCTAATGTTTCATAATTTGATTTAAATCGAATTATAAAGTAATCGTCAGAAGCTTTTTCTAGCGTAGAACTAACGGTAAATTTAGTAACACCATTGGCATTTTTTTCATCGATGGTAACGGTAAAATTAGTAAATGACCCTACTAACTTATTATTCTTGTCATAACGGGTAACGGTAATTTTTCCTTTTAAATCTGCCGCAGTGCTAGCTGGAATATACATGTCATTTTGCAATGTATCGGTGATTGACCATTTATCCAATTTGATTGCATCATTTTTACCACTGCGTTTTTTATTAATCGTAATTGCCCAAGGAATGGTTTTATTTGTAAAGTCAACAGCCTTACCATTGACTTCTTTTACCACCCCACTGGTTAAATGATGTGTGCCTTTACTGCCGCTATTATCAGTAAAAGAAGCAGTATTGGCTACTGAAGTTGCCGTAGTACCTGTTTTTAATTTGGTGTAAATCGGAATGCTCACTTGTCCTTTTGTTCCTTTTGGAATCGTAATAACATATTTGCCGGCATCTTGTCTGACGGTAACTTGTGTTTTGGGTACTGTTATTTCTTGCAAATAATCTTGCAGTTGCTTTGCCGTTGTAATTGGTGTTCCATCTTTGGTACAAAAATCTTGATTTCCATCCGGTAATTCATAAATATCGACTGCTGGCAAACTGGCATCTTTTTGCTTGTAAACAATATTCCAGTTAATAATCTCGCCATATTGTTCCACATAACTTTTCGTCACAGTAGCACTGCCCACGACAGTAGTAGAGGCCACTGCCGTCAAATCTAAACCTTCTTTTGCAGTTAAGTGTGCTTCATTTTTAATATCTGGGCTAGTATAAGTCACTTTTTTTCCATCAGTGCTCACTACTTTATCCAAAGAAAGTTTTGTTAAATCAATTTCTGTTGCTACCACAACTTTATAAACTTTACTTGTCGGCGTTGGTAAGTCCACAGCGACTTTGGTTTTGTCACTGCCAATGACAACCGACTTGGTAACATCTTTGCCGGTACCATTTAATGTTCCATCAGGCTTCACATCGGCTACGTCGTATTCATAAACCGTAATTTTAGTCCACGTCAGATGTTCAGGTAATGTATCTGTAATTTTACCGGCTGTCATTTCTGTGCCATATTTATTGCCGATAATTGTCCACGTTACATTGGCCTTTTCACTACTGCCATAGCTTACTTTACCAACAGTTTTTTCCAAAGCTTTGTAGTCAGGTTCTTCAATATGAACTGTCGTATCGCTATCTTCTTGGACAAAGGGAACTTTTACCTCTACATTTCCCGTTGTATTTCCTTTTACGTCACTGACAGTACCAGCGACATAAAAAGTACCGGAAATATCGTTGCGTCCTTCAATATTATCGGAAAAATGAAGAGTTACCGTTCCATCTGCTTGAATATTAAAACGACCAAAACAAATCCCCTGCCCATCTTTTAACTCGCCTGAAATTGTTTGATCAGCTGTTGTAGGATGAATGTGGAAATTTTCTGGTAATTTAAAAGTAAAATAATCCCCTTGAAAGTCATTGTCCCCTGCATTAGCTGTATAACCCAGCATTTCTTTACGCAGACCTTCAGGTAATTGCCAGTTATATTCCAAAAGAATATTCTGACCAATCACAATGCTATCGCCATCTTTAATTTCCTGATTTTGATCGTCTTTTAAAGTAGCATTCAATAAAATTGTTTGATTATCCCCTAAAAAATTTCCTGTATCTAAGTCCACCAGATTGGCTTCATTGCCTTTTTCTTTTGTACGCGCTGTAGCGCGTTGTAGCACCTGATTTTTGGCGTTACTCCTTGGGCTATTGTTTTCATTGCCTTTTTCTGCAGGTTTACTGGTTGACTGCGTTTCTTTTTTGGCAGATAGAGCTGGCAGTGTTACCGTTAGCGGTGTGGTTTGTGCTAATAAATCTGTTTTTCCACCTTTTAAATCATAAGCCAAAATTTGCGGTGTAATCGTCAGTTGATGTCGATATGGCGTAGTAAAAGCAACTTGATGGCCTAATTGTGCTGTTTTTTCAGCGGCGGTCTGTAAAAAACCAGCGGCATAAGTAAAGATGTCACCTGCATTACTTTGAATTGCCGTTGGTGTCACTTCTTCGTTGCCACTTTTAAGCGAAAAACCAATAGCGCGGGGTAATTCACTAGCAGCCTTGTTGTAATCTATCAACCACTGTATTTCCTTATTTTTTTCATCCACACTATAGGTGATTCGGGCATTACCTGCTTCATTTTGAAAAACAGTATGCGTAGTTTTATCTGTTGCTGTTGCCGCTAAAACTGCTCCGCCACTAAAAAGTGCCTCCCCAAACGGAAAAAGCGTCAACAAGATTGTCAAAAATGTTATCCAGTTAAATCTTTTTTGTTTTCTTTCCATAATTGCATCCTCCCTTATTTTCCCAAAAAAATGTTATTCCCCCACAATATTTCGTTTTCTTCTGCTGCTAAAAATTCAGTAAAAACGAAAATAACGCAAATCACTTTTTGATTTGCGGTCAAAATATAATTGTCTTGCTTGTTTTTAAATTTGTTGGAATCCTCGCCTCCCGTCTCCCTTGCTTATCCATCATAATAAGAACTGCTTATTTTACTCATTTTATAAAAAACAAATCTTATATAATGGTTGTTATATAAAAATCTACCATATTTTTATTTAATTGTGAATAAAATCACTCCCATTTTTTTAATAAAAAGTTTGTTTTTTAGCAATTCTTTATTTTTCAAAAATAATCATTTCTATACAAAATAACGATAATTATTATCGTTAAAAAATTATTATCATCTAGAATATTGCAATTTATCAACAAAAATAATTTTCTCCGCTATGAATAGCGTTTGTTATCCCAATCAAAATAAAGAAATATTTTTATTAACTTTGACTGACTTTTTCCATTAAAAAGAACAACAATAAATAAAAATTTCACAAATAAAACTAAAGCTCGTCAACTAGCTGATCGACTTTAAAAGCTAGCAAAATTCCTGTTTTATTGGTTAGCATTACCACTAGAGCAAAAAAAGACAGAAGCAAAAGTCATCCTACTTTTGTTTCTGTCTTTCTTTAATTTTCACCAGATTTACTTCCCTTTAACATCTGCTTCGTAATACCATTTGTTACTACCGTTAACTTGATAGGCGCGAATGCTGCCATATTTTTTGCGAATATCTCGTACATTTTTGATGGTAAAAGTTTTTTTATAGTCGCTTTTCAAGATCCAACCGCCGCTTTGATAAGAGCGCGCTGAGGTTTTAACATTTAACCGTTGTCCTTTTTTTAGCGCTTTAAAACTACTCGTTTGTAAAGCCACATCCCCTTCGTAATACCAGCGGTTTGAGCCTTTCATCTTATAAATCCGCATATGAATGCCTCTTTTGGGAATCAAACGCATTCTTTCAATTTGGTGGACTTTATTCTTATCCCCACTTGTAATTTTGCCACCTGTTTGATAATGCGTAGCGCGGCTAGTCGTCACAACTTTAGTCCCGACTTTTAACTCTTTAAAGCTGCTGGTCTGACGTGTCACGTCACATTCGTAATACCAACGATTACTCCCTTTGGCACGATAGGCACGAATGCTACCAAATTTTTTGGGGATATAGCGGACGCTGTCGATCACAAAAGCACTCTTTTTGTCATTTGCCGTAATTTTGCCGCCACTTTGATACGAACCCGCCGTCTTTTTCAAGCTAAACACTGTGCCTATTCCAAGTTGTGAATAGCTGCTAACCTGACGTGTCACGTCACATTCGTAATACCAACGATTACTCCCTTTGGCACGATAGGCGCGAATGCTACCAAATTTTTTGGGGATATAGCGAACACTGTCGATCACAAAAGCACTCTTTTTGTCATTTGCTGTAATTTTACCGCCACTTTGATACGAACCCGCCGTACTTTTTAGACTAAAAATGGTGCCGTTGCCTAGTAATCCATAGCTACTCGTTTGCGGTTGAACATCTAACTCATACAGCCATTTTTTGGATTCTTTAACGGCATATATTTTGCGGCTGCCCCATTTTTCAGTAATTTTTTTATACCCGGTAATTGTATAGGCCCGATTGCGATCAGCACTTTGAATCCAACTGCCATCTGAATAACTCAACGCACCACTTTTTATCGTAATACTCGTTCCGTTTTTAATAACGGGCAGTTCATCTTTGATTATGCGACGAGCAAAATCTGGATAAAAATATTGAATGGCAAAAGCAGAGACACGCTGACCCGGATAAGGGGCATGAATCGCAAGTCCGTCTCCAATGTATAACGCCACATGGGTCGTGGCATTCCGGGGACCATAAAATAGTAAATCCCCTGCTTTCAAATTTAAATTTTGCCCTTTTGCACTACTTCGCGCAACTTCTGTACCTTGCTTTTCTTGTTGGTAAGTCACCCGCTGTAAGGGGATATTTAAACTTTTCAAATAAGCGTATTGAACTAACCCAGAGCAATCAAAATCATTGGGACCGGCTGCTCCCCAACGATAGGGTTTATTTAAGTGACGCTTGACTTCGGTCACAATTTTTTGCTGCTCTGTCGTCATTGTCGTGCTACTCCGCGCATAAAGATTGCGATTGAGCTGTGCTTCATTTACTGCTGGTAACGCGTTAATTTGTGCCTTTTGTGCAGCAATTAAAGGTGATTGCAGAGGAGCAGAGCTTTTAATTTCTGGTAATTTCCGTTGGGCACGGGGCAAATTATTGGCATCTGTTGTTTCTGTTCCATCTGGTTCAATCACATTACTACTTGCAGTTGCATCACTTATCTCTTCACTTTCCTTTGAGGCTGAACTTTCAGTAGTACTGGCTGAAACATTCGTTGTAACCGTCTCTTTTTTTGTTTCAACCTGTGATGAATCGACAGTTTCCGGCGGTACAATTGCCATTTGAAAACCTAGTAAAGTTAAAAGCAATCCCATACTCCACTTCATTTTCTCATCCCTTTCTCATTTTACTCCCTTTTATTTTAGCATGTTCTTTCAAGAGACTTCAAACAATGCGATTTTCTTTTTTTGTTCGAAAAATGACACTCGTAATAAAAATTAGCAGAAAACAACGCCTACCGTATCTGAATAAATCAATTTAATACAACAAGCTCGTTATATAGCAACAGTTATTTTAAAACAGCTACTTACCTCTTTGACTATTTTTTTAGCTTTCCATTTTCTCATTTTGCTGCCCATTACTGCAACAAAAAAAGCTAGAACAAATAACTTGTCCTAGCTTTTTAAGCGATAAAATTTGGCTTACTTGTAATTGCTTAAAGTAATTGCGATCAAAACAAAATATAAGAACCTTTTTTGAGAATGCACTTATTTCTTAAAGTTAAATATTTTCATTACAGCCACGTATCAAAATTAATCAATTAATTTTGTTTTCTTTACATCTGCAATTGTTTTCGTACCAGCCAATTGCATCGTGATTGATAATTCTTTATTTAAGTGATCAAAGACAGATTTCACGCCTTCAGCCCCACCTAAATTCAAACCATAAATAACGGGACGACCGATAGCCACTAGATCAGCACCACTAGCTAAAGCTTTAAAGATATGTTCCCCACGACGTACACCAGAGTCAAATACAATTGGCACACGTTTGTCGACAACTTCTGCTATAGCAGGTAAAACTTCAAAAGAAGCAGGACCGCCGTCTAATTGACGACCACCATGATTGGAGACCCAGATACCATCTGCACCGGCTTTAATCGCTAAATCTGCATCTTCAGGTGATTGAATTCCTTTAACAAAAACAGGTAAGTGTGTTAAATCTTTAATTTTTTTGATATCTTCTGGAACTAAACCTTGTTTTGCAGCCGCATAAATTTCGGCAATCCCTTTACCTTCACCGTTACCACTTGCACTTTGTTCAGAATAAGCAGCTAGATTAGGCATTGGTAGTGGAAATTGGAATTGGTTGATAATATCTTCTTCACGATAACCACCCAACGTTGAGTCGGCAGTTAAAATAATTGCTTTAGCACCGGCTTTAACAGCTTTGTCTAAAATAAATTCATTGAAGCCGTCATCTTTACTCATATACAATTGGAAAAATTGTGGTGCATCAGGAGCTGCAGCAGCTGCATCTTCAATGGTTGTGTTCGCGTACGTACTAATTGAAAAAATAGAACCCGCAGCAGCAACCCCTTTTGCGGTATCCGCTTCACCTTTTTCATGAGCCAAACCTTGGGCTGCAGAAGGCGCTTGAATAATTGGTGTCTTCAAGTCGATATCCCACAATTTTGTTGATAAGTCTGCATGATCAATACCTTGTAAAATACGCGGCATAATTTTTTTATTCATAAAAGAAGCAGTGTTTTCTTTCATCGTCCATTCGTCTTCAGAACCGCCACGAATGTAACCAAAAGCGCCAACTTCCATGCGTTCTTTCACGCGGCCTTCCAATGAGGCAATATTCACGATATCAATAGGATGTTCTTCATTACTTGTATGATACATAAGACTTTCCTTCTCTCTTGTAAATTACGTGTTTATCTTAACTCTCTTATTAAAAGTAAGCAACTATTTATACTTGGAAAGGAAAAGCTTTGCGAACTTGCACAGCTCTCAAGCAATAAGATGAACGCTTGATAAATTGCTCTTCAAATTTCTCAAGCGTTTGGCTTATTGTCGCCGAGAGTTAGTTCGTAAAGCTTGACAGCTAGGAAAAGCTTTGCGAACTCGTTTAACTTCCAATTATTAAGACGGAATTTTAATAAATTGTTTCTCAAATTTCTTAAAATTTTGACTTATTGTCGCCACAAGTTAGTTCGTAATACTAAGCACTAAGCAGTCACGCAATACTTTTTGTGTAAAAAATATACTTTCTTTACACAAAAAGCCCCACATTTAATATTTTCCCACCTGTTAAACAGGTGGGAAAAACAAAAACGTGAGACTTTTATGCTGTGATCATTTCACACTAAAGTTATGGTTTACTTCTGCTTTTAAAACAGGATGGGCTTGCAAGTATTCGGCAATTACTTCTGTCATATCCCGCGGAATTTCTTTAACGATTTTATCTGCGCTAAACATAGCATAGTTGCCCCCGCCAACTGCGCGGTATTGGTTCATGACAACTTCCAATTTGTCATCAGGTAAAATATCTGCACCGGCTAATTGTAATTTCGTGATTTTTTCACCATAAGGTTTACTCAAATCAATAGCATAATCAATACCTTCATACATATCGTAGTTATAATATTGTGGCTTTGGATCAATAAATTTCGGGTTAAAGACGATTTGGCCATCTTCTAACACTAAATAATTTGCCGTTTGTTCTAAAGCTGCTTTTAAATCTGCACCGGTAATTTTTAGAACAGCTAATGTATTCGGATAAATATAATTGGTGATGACATCTCGCATCGTGATAACTTCACCAAAGCCTTTTCCTTCATTGTTAAACAAGGCTGTACCCGAAATTTTAGCCCCACTGGCCCACATTTGAACGCGATTAATAAATTCAATATACGGATGTTCACTAATTCGCGCTCCCATTGGATCAGTGATGTGCATATCCCCTTGAACTTTACCCACAGGCTGATCCAACCAATTTTCCAACTCGTGATCCAATTCTTGAATTAAGCCAACAACTTCTCCATCCGCCTTTGCATCTTTTGTCGCCACAATTTCAGCAGCAGGATTGCTTACTTGCCACTTGTCACCGGTTTTATTTAAATCTAACGTAATTTTACCAATGTAATTTCCCCGAAATCCTGGTTGAATGACCGGCACACCGTTAACCACCGTAGCAATTTCTCTGTGTTGGTGGCCTGTTACAAAAGCGTCAATGCCACTGACAGTTTGCAACAATTCGTATCCTTCATTTTCTCCAGTCAACATTTCGGTCGCTTCACCTGTCACTAAATCTTTTTCAAAACCACCATGATAAGAAACAATAACAACATCAGCTAGCTCGCGCAATTTGGGCACGTATTCTTTAGCGGTTGCCACTAAACTTTTAAAAGTTAAATCCTTAACAGTTGCTGGTTGCTCCCAATGGGGAATATATTGTGTCACCACACCCAAAATCGCAATTTTGATGCCTGCTTTTTCTAAAATAACATAGGGATCGCCAAAATAAGGTTTGCCATCTTTGTCTAAAACATTTGCCGCTAAAATTGGGTGATTATAGCTTTTAATTGCTTTTTCTAAATAAGGTAGTCCATAGTTAAACTCATGATTTCCCAACAACCCCACATCATAGCCCATATGATTAATGACTTTCGTAATTTCTGCTGGGTCTTGCTTTTGTTTGGCTGCGTAATAACTTAACGGTGAACCTTGAATAAAGTCACCATTTTCAATTTTAACGACCGGTCCATCTGCTTTTGCTGTTAGTTCTTGCATTTTAGTCGCAACTTTGGCCGTACCAAAAGGTAAGTCTGCTCCTTTTTCCGCATAGTTGGTTGGTTGAATGTAGCCGTGCATATCGCTTGTGGCTAAAATAGTTAATTTCATTTTTTCTTCCTTTCCCACATTTTTTATAAAAGATTTACAAACTTTCTCACAATAAGCTACAATTCAGCTAAATTACGCCTTATTGTCAGTAATTAGCACGAAGAGTTTGTTTAGTATTCAGACATTCACAAAAAAATTGATCCTTAGCGAGCATCAGTAAATCAGTAAATTTGCTTCTTTATCAAACCTTTGTAGCCTATACAATCACTGAAATTTTTAAAGTTTTTCCTTTGTCATCATACCATAAAATACAAAAATTTTTACTTGAAGACCAATTGTTCTCTTAGAAATTAAAACACTAGATTTTAGCGAAAAAAAGCTAAAGGAACCCTCCAACTCTAGGATATAAGACAAAAAAACTCCGCTAACCAAACAAGTCAGCGGAGCTTTTTACTATAAATTATTGATTCCACGCATCTTGTAATTGTGGCACAGAATCTTTGATTAATTTGTTGGTATCTTTGTCTGGGTTAGACAAGATATTTTCCATGATTGCCCGAACTTCATTGTAAGCAGGGTCAGCATTTTCTTTCACTGGAATCGAGAACAAGTCTTTGGTTGCATCCTCTAAGATTGCAGGTACTTTCGTGTTTGGTGATTTTTTGTATTCATCACTTTCCAAGACAGATTGCAAGATTGGCATGTAGCCGGTTTGTTCAGCCCAGTATAATTGTACTTCTGGTGAAGACAAGTATTTCAAATACATGAAAGCAGCCGATTTTTGTTCCGCAGTTGCACTGTTGAACATGTAAACATCCGTACCTTGTTGCAAGTTAATTTTTTCTGGACGTGGTGCAACGCCATATTCAAATTTACCTTCAGTATCTTTTTTCACATAACCTTCACCGGCGATTGAACCGATAAACATTGCAACTTTACCGTTTGCAAATGGGCCAGATAAATATTTGTCTGAACCTGCGATACGGAAGTAACCATCTTTCACGCCATCTAAATAATAATCAATCACTTCTTTTGATTTTTTAGAATCAAATTTTAAGTCTTTGGTGAAGTCTTCCCCTTTGTTTTCCATCCCGATAACATAGTAGTTGTTTAATGAGTCAAAACCAGCACCAACTACTTCATGATTTGATTTTTCGTAAATTGTTTTAGATGCTTCTTTTAATTCAGCTAAAGTTTTGGGAACTGCAACATCATATTTTTTCAACAAGTCAGCATTGTAAACCAAAGCTTCTGTTGATTTGTTAAATGGAATACCGTATTGTTTGCCTTCGATTTGCGCACCTTCTAATAAAGGTTTGCGAATTGCTTCTTGGTCGCCCCAGCCGATGGTTTTGTCATCCATGTAAGGTTTCAAATCCACTAACATATCATCTTGTGCAGCGTTCCATAACCAGCCTGGATACGCTTGGCTGATTGTTGGTAAATCATCTGGTGAAGGTAGTGTTGAGTTGATTTTTGCTTGTAAGTCTGAGTATTGTGATTGGTTTTGCAATTCAATTTTGATTTTTGGATTTTCTTTCATGAAATCCTTGGTAATTTTTGTTAAAGCTTCTTCTTGTGCGCCATTCATTGCATGCCAAAATGTAACCGTTGTGTCTTTGTCGATTGACGTTACGATTTTGTCGCTGTCGCCTTTAGAACTTTCTTTTGAACCGTTGCCACAGGCTGCTAATGCAAAAACTGCGGCAGTTGCCAATACTGCTGTACCCAATTTTTTGAACTTCATTTCTTACTCTCCTTTGAACTCAGTGATTTTTTCCCCACGGGTGGGAAGTATTCTTTTGCCATACGGATTTTCCAGTTTTTCTGGTTTTAACGTATGGATTGGAACCAAAATTTTAGGCTCGATCATTGAAACAATGGCATCGAGGTCTTGTGGAAACGCATGTCCTGAACAAGCCAGTCGGACAAATTCCACTTTCTTCAAGGCGAGTAAATCCAAGAAGACTTGATATTTGGGATCAAAATCCCCCAAAGGCTGCGCGTCCATGTGGAAATACAGACCGCCGCTTTGTAATTTTTCGAAGTTAGCTACGGCTTGCCACAAATATTTGTGGTCATCTGCTAGTAGTTCTTCATAAGAAATTTCTAGTTTTGAATCTAGGCTAGAAATAGTAGTATCAGAATTTAACGGATAATAATATGGGACGTTCATATCAAAAACATCCTGCATCAAAGCTGCCATATTGGCTTCTAAAACAACTGTGCGCGGAGACTGTTTAATAATTTGTTCAAAGCGTTTCACATTGGCAGGATAACCATTAAAGGTCAATTGGCGCTTTTTATTTGCTGCAATTTGTGTCACAAGTTGCGCGATTAAATCTTCTTCGCTGAAAACTTTGATATCTTCATTGTCTCTTTCATCAAAACTAATGCTGACGCCTTCCATCATTAGTAAATCGGTATGCCGAGCTTTTTGACAAAAGTCCAGCGTAAATTGACGATCATAGCCATGTAACCGTAAATCACCAGTATAAGTAATAAAAGCATCGGGCGTATGAATTAATAATGCGCAAGCGCCATAGGCATCGTGATCCACTGGCACCAATTCTACTTTAATTTGGCCTACTTCCACCACATCATGGGCCATAAGACCAGTCATTTCACGGGTAAAGTTAGCTTTTTCAAAAGGTGACGGGATTAAAAAGTCCCCATTACGATTTAAACTTTGTAAAATCTTTGCTGTTTCTTTTAAGGTGTATAAGGGAATTGCAGGGTCTAAATAATTAATCATTTTAGAATGATCCAAATGAGCATGGGATAAAAAGACTGCCGTCTCATTATATTTTTGCTCATCTTCGCCGTGGTACGTATAATTTAACCGCGGATCATAGACACCTTTTAATTCTGGTACTAAACGATTTTTCAAAAGTGTTGCCAGACTATCGTCTTTTAAGCCCAATTCGGGTCGGTATTCCGTACCAAAATCAAAGAAAATATGCGCATCTTCATAGCTGACCTCAATAATAGTACCGCCGATGGTTAAAATACCACTATGAAAAGTGATGGTGGTTTTACCCTTTGATACCATTTTTTGCCACTCCTCGAATAATTTCTTTTCTAAAAATCAAATAAATAATTAAGATGGGAATTACGGTCAATGTTGCAGCTGCCATTTGCAAATGCACATCGCTCCCACTTTCGGTCGTAAAGGCTGCAAGTCCATTATTTAACAAGCGATATTTTTTCTCGTTGGTCACAAGTAATGGCCATAAAAAAGAATTCCAGCTGGAAATAAATGTTAAAATCCCGACAGTCACTAACGCTGGACGAGACATTGGAACTAAAATACGCCAAATATATTCTAAATCAGAAGCACCATCAATTTTTGCTGCTTTATAAAAGGTGCTTGAAATTCCTTTTAAGTAACTATTCAAATAATAAATGTAAAAAATACTTGTTAAAAAAGGAATAATTAAAGCGGCATAACTGTTTAATAGCCCCATTTTGGCAATCGTATTGTAGTTGGTAAAGATGATCGATTCATAAGGTACCATCAGTAAGGACACCATAATCCCCACAACTAAACCTTTAAACTTAAATTCCAAACTAGTTAATGCAAAGGAAGCCAAAACCGAAGTAATCAAGGTCGCAATGGTTGTCACCAAAGAGACAAAAACTGTGTTAATAAAATATTGTAAAAAAGGTGCTTTTGAAAAGACCGCTGCATAGTTAGCCCACTGAAATTTTTCTGGGATAATGGTCGGCGGAATACTCGTAGCCTCGCTATAGGTCATAAGCCCTGCTAAAACCATGTAAACAAATGGGAACAAAGTGATAATGCCTAGCACTACTAAAAAGACTAACGCCACAATGGTTACGACTTTTTTCACGCTACTCCCCCACTTTCTTCATGATTTGACGTTGGATAAACGTACAGAACAAAATAACTAAGAATAAAATGACAGTCGCTGCCATGGCAATGCCAGGTCGACCGGCAATGTGGAACTTATCGTAAATATAATAAACGGCGGTCGTCGCGCTTTTGGCAATCCCGGGCTGCCCGGCAAACAATGCATAAACTTGGGTATACACTTTAAAAGCGCCAATAATATTAACCGTTAGCAAAAAGGCAATAGTTGGAACCAATTGCGGCAATGTAATCCGACGGAAAATTTCACCATCTTTGGCCCCAAACATCTTCGCAATTTTATAATGTTCTGGATCAATATTCCGTAATCCAGCTAATAAAATAATGATGTTAAACGCCAAGCTAGTCCAAATACCAAAGATAATCAATGTGGTCATACTCATGTCCACATCATCTAACCAATTAATAGCTGGAATACCAACTTTACTCAAAAGAAAATTGATAATCCCATAGGAGCCGTTAAAAAAGTAACGAAAAACAATCCCGATCGCAATCGTACTGGTGACATAAGGCATGAAAAACAGCGTTTCAAAGAAACTTTTGTGTTTCACTTTTTCAAAAATAATCCAGGCAATCGCAAGACCGATAATTAATGCGATTGGAACAACGGTAAAGGCATATAATGCGGTATTTTTTAAAGCTTTAAAAAATACCGGATCAGATAAAACTTTTTGATAATTTTCAATCCCAGCATATTCTTGATTAATTAGCGTCCCTTTTTGAAAACTCATAAAGAGCGAACGGAACAATGGATAAATGCTGAAAATCATAATGACGATTAGCGAAGGCAGAAGGAAGAGCCATGCTTTCGGCTGATTTTCAGGATTATAATGATTTTTTTTAAACATTAGTAGATCCGCGTCCCATCTGCTTTAAAGATAAAGGCTTTTTGATAAGCAAAATCAAAGGTCAGCTGCGCTCCTTCTTGAATATCTTCTTCGATGCTGACAATCGATTTTAAGTGATGGGAATCAATATCAAAGTTTAAAATACGTTCCCGGCCAATTAATTCAACACCGGCAATAACTGTTTGAAAAGCACCGGCGCCATCTACTGGCAATACATCTTCTGGACGAATTCCGATAAAGTAGTCGCCATCTGGCATTTCTTCTTTAAAACGGGCCGCCATAAAACGATCAACTGGCACACTAAAAGCATCGTGGTGCATCATGCCATTTTTTACTTCGACGGGCAAAATATTGATAATTGGATTACCAATAAATTTAGCTACAAACAAATTATTTGGTTCTAGGTAAAGATTTTGGGGGTCATCATTTTGCTGAATGACACCTTCATTTAACAAAATAATCTTGTCAGAAATCGATAGTGCTTCTTCTTGGTCGTGGGTAACAAAAATCGTTGTAATCCCGACTTCTTTAACCAAGCGACGAATTTCTTCGCGAATTTTCAAACGTAAGCGGGCATCTAAGTTAGACAATGGCTCATCTAATAATAGAACTTCTGGATTTTGTACTAAAGCCCGGGTAATGGCTACCCGTTGTTGTTGTCCTCCAGAAAGTGTACCAGGTTTTTTATCCTTCAACTCTTCAATGTTGGTTAACGCCATGTATTTTTCCGCAATCTTCATCGCTTCATTTTTAGGCATTTTTTTATCCCCAACCGTTAATGGAAACATCACATTTTCAAAGACAGTCATATGGGGATAGAGGGCATAGTTTTGGAAAACAAAACCGATATTACGATCTTTAGGTTCTGTTTTTACTACAGAGCTACCCGCAAAGCGGATATCACCGTCAGTAGGACTTAATAAACCTGCGATCAAATTTAAAATTGTCGATTTGCCACAGCCACTTGGACCTAACAAACAAACCAGATCACCTTTTTCAATGGTGAAATTTACAGACTTTAACGCTTCAAAACCATTATCGAATACTTTTTTAAGATCGATAACTTCAATCATGGGAAATCCTCCCTTTTTTATTTTTACCTGCAATGCTAATTCTAGCATTTTTCATAACAGTAAGTTTATAGAGTTCGATGAGAGATTCTTTTATTTTTTTCTCATTTTTCTTTTTCCTGGAAAATGAGTTAAGTAGCGCTAAGCACGTTTTTCACAAGGATTTCCGTCCTTATTTTGTTTTCAGCAATTTGAAAAAAATCGGAAAATTTTAGTTATTATTTCATACTCTTCAAAAAACAAAAAAATTTTATTTTGATGTTGGTTTAAAAAAATCTGCGAAATTTATTTCGCAAAAATATTCAGAAAATTTCAAAAATATTATTGACTTTGCTAATTATGTTCCCTTATACTGATACTAATTCAAAAAGTGGAGGGATTTTTATGAACAGCAAATTAAATCATGTAAATACTTTCTACTTTAGCTATTTTAGATAGTGCTGTCACTGTGAACATCATAGAGACAGCAGGCACAACTTGCTTTTATCTATGATGGCTAGAGCTTTTTAGCAGGCCATTTTAACTAAATGGTCGCGAAAAATTATGAAGAAGTTTTCCCGCCCATTTAGACCCACGTGTCTAGATGGCTTTTTTTTACTCACAACTTTTTTACAGTGACCGATCTTTTAGCAAAAATCAGATATTATAGGAGGAAAAAATATGAAAATGAAAAAATTAGGCTTGTGTTTGTTAACCATTGCAACCTTAACTTTAGCGGCATGTGGAACAGAAAAGAAGGCTAGCGAAAAAGATGGCGTAACTGTCGGTGTTTTACAATTGGTGGAACACGGTTCGCTGGATGCGGCTTATGATGGGTTTAAAGAAGGCCTGGCTGCCGGTGGATACAAAGAAGGCGATAATTTGACCTTAGCTTATCAAAATGCCCAAAATAATCAGGACAACTTAAAAAGTATGAGTGAAAAATTACTCAAAGATAAACCTGATCTTCTGTTAGGAATCGCTACCCCAGCGGCACAATCTCTGGCTAACGAGACCAGTGATATCCCCATCGTCGTAACAGCTGTGACCGATTTAAAAGAGGCAAAGTTAGTAGCCAGTGATAAAAAACCAGGAGGAAATGTTACCGGTACTTCTGACATGGTGCCAATCAAAAAACAAATTCAATTACTCTTAAGTATCGTCCCAGAAGCGAAAACTGTTGGCTTAATGTACAACGCCGGCGAAACCAACTCAAAAATCCAAGCAGATCTGGCAAGCGCGGCTTTAAAAGATGCCGGCGTGAAAGTAAAAGTTATGACCGCCAACACTACAAATGACGTACAGCAAGTCACAACTAGCTTGGCAAAAGACGTCGATGCCATTTACGTTCCAACTGATAACACCTTTGCCTCTGCTGCAGCAGTTGTCGGCGAAGTCGCAAAACAAACGAAAACACCAATTATCGCAGGTTCCGTAGAACAAGTAGACGGCGGCGCATTGGCAACTTTTGGCATTGATTATAAATCACTAGGCAAACAAGCCGGGCAAATGGCAGCAAAAATTCTCAAAGGCGATGAAAAGCCAAGCACTACGCCAGTTGAAACAGCAAAAAAATTAGAACTTGTAATCAACGACGATATGGCCAAAGCCATCGGCATCGACCCAGCATCCATCAAAACCCCAGAGTAACTAGAAAAGCTGAAAGGGCCGGTTAGCTCTTTGGAAAAATATCAGAAATTTGCATTCTGATGCCCTTTATCAGAATCTAAATTTTTGGATAAAAATAATTAGGATTTGAGGAAAGTGTATGAATATTTTAGACACGATTTTTATCTTAGTACAGTCTGCCACATCTCAAGGAGTATTGTGGGCACTGTTAGGTATCGGCGTCTTTTTAACGTACCGCATTTTAGATATTGCCGATTTAACAGCCGAGGGAAGTTTTCCCTTAGGCGCGGGTATTACAGCAATTAGCATCACCAATGGTATCCATCCTTTTGCAGCTAGTCTATTAGGATTTTTAGGCGGTGTTTTAGCAGGCTTAGTTTCAGGGATTTTACACACCAAATTAAAAATTCCTGCTCTTTTAGCGGGGATTATTACCATGACGGGGCTTTATTCCGTTACCAATCGCGTAATGGGTGCACCCAATATCTCATTGTTAGGGGAAAAAACCGTTTTTTCTGGGTTGCAAGCTTTAGGCATTGAAAAAGTTAATGCCGTCATTATTGCCGGTGCTGCTTTTACGTTGCTAGTTGTCTTCATTTTATTTTTATTTTTCCGCACCGAAATCGGGTTGGCTATTCGTGCGACCGGTGATAATTTGGCCATGAGTGAGGCAAACGGAATCAATACCGACAATATGAAAATGATTGGATACATGCTTTCAAACGGCTGTGTTGCACTTTCTGGCGCTTTGTTAGCGCAAAATAATGGCTTTGCCGACTTGAATTCTGGCGTGGGAACGATCGTTATCGGTTTGGCTTCCATTATCATCGCAGAAGTTTTATTCCACAATAAAACCTTATTGGTGCGCATGCTAACAATTGTTTTAGGCGCGATTATTTACCGGTTAATTTTAGGGGTTGTTTTTGAATTTAACGTCGAACCAGGGGATGCAAAAATTGCCTCGGCTATCGTTTTAGTTATTTGTCTGGCAATGCCACAATTCCGCCAAAAATTCCTGCCAAAAGCTGGTAAAGGAGGCCAAAAAGCATGAGTGAAGTCTTAGCAATCCAAAATTTACAGCAAACTTTTGAACGAGGCACAATTAATGAAAATCACGTTTTAAAAGGCATCAACTTAACCATGAACAAAGGCGACTTTATTACCATTATCGGCGGAAACGGCGCAGGTAAGTCCACGCTTTTAAATAGCATTGCAGGCACAATTCCAACTGAAACTGGAAAAATTATGTTAAATGGGACTGATATTACCCGCCAGTCTGTTACGAAACGGGCCAAAGATATTAGTCGGGTTTTTCAAGATCCAAAAATGGGGACTGCCGTTCGTTTAACAGTGGAGGAAAATTTGGCTTTAGCCATGAAACGTGGCCATTCCCGCGGCTTTTCAATGGGCGTCAAACAAAAGCAAAAAGAATTTTTCAAAGAAAAATTAGCTACGCTACATTTAGGTTTAGAAGCACGTTTAAATGCAGAAATTGGTTTATTATCTGGCGGTCAGCGCCAAGCGATTACGCTGCTCATGGCGACCTTACAACGTCCCGAATTAATTTTGTTAGATGAACACACGGCTGCCCTTGATCCGAAAACTTCAGCGACAGTTATGGATCTGACAGAGCGTTTAATTAAGGAAGAAAAACTGACGGCTTTCATGGTGACCCATGACATGAAAGACGCCATTCGTTACGGCAATCGTTTAATCATGCTCCATCAAGGCAAAATTGTCGTGGATATTGCCGGCAAAAAGAAAAGTCAATTGACAGTACCTGATTTGATGACGCTGTTTCATCAAAATAGCGGTGAAAATTTAAAAGACGATCAGTTATTACTAGTTTAAAAAAGATACGAGATTTTCTGTCAAAAAAAACCTCCAGCAAAAAATACTAACTTTGCTGGAGGGTTTTTTGCTTTTTATTAAAAGGCTACAGGGACAAATTTTCGCTCCTTTAACTGCCAACTGCTGCTAAAGCCAACTGACTGTAGAATCTTTTTCGTTTCCTCAAAGGCATATGCTAAAGTGTCTACTTGATGTGTATCACTGGTGATTATGATTGGCACTTCTTCACTGGCTAAATAATTCAACAAAAATTTGGCCGGATACGCCTGCTTTGTCCACCCTCGACTCATGCCGCCAGTATTGACTTCCACCAAACCATCATATTTTTGAATGACTGCAACAACTTTTTTTAAAGCAGTTAAAGCAAGTTGTTCATAGGCATCTTGATTTTTAGCGGTTAGATACTGTAACGTATTATTAAATTTTGTAACCAAATCAAAATGACCAACGATTTTGGGCTGGTTTTGTGTAATATGTGTTACAACTAAATCGTAATAATCTTGCGCCAAAGCTAAAAAATCACCGTCATACCACTCCTGTAAAGTTTTAGCAAAATTTTTCGGCGTATCATCCACACTGCGATACACACCTGCTCGCGGGGGCAAATAGTGGACAGAACCGACAAAATAATCATAGCCACTAATCGGTGTCTTACTAAAATAATCCCACTCCAATCCGCAACTAATCTGTAGCAAACTTTTTTCAGCTAAACTGCGTACGGCTTTTTGATAGGCACTTTCGTCTTTCACACCTAAGCAGGTAAGATCAAAAGGAGCTGGTGAATGACTGGTGAAACCTAAATCGGTAAAGCCTAGCTTTTCAGCTGCTTGCGCCATTTCCGCTAAGGTATTTTCTCCGTCACACCAATCGCTGTGAGTATGGGCGTTTGAATAAAACATTGCCGCACCCCCTTATTTCATCGTCTCTTGCTTGGTCTTTTGATCCACCACTTGACGACGGGAAAGTTCGGCCATAATTTCAGCTGGCGTAATGTTGTTATTGGCCATTAAAACGAGTAAATGATAAATCAAGTCAGAAATTTCATACGTTGTCTCTTCCTTGCTTTCTTTCATCGCGCCAATAACCACCTCTGTCGCTTCCTCACCGATTTTTTTCAAAATCTTTTCATTTCCTTTGGCAAATAAATAGCTGGTATAACTTTTTTCCTGCGGTGCCTCTTTACGCCCTAAAACCAATTCGTAAAGCTCTGGAATCGAAATATTTATTTGGGTACTGTCTTTAAACAAAAGTTCATTAAAACAACTTTCTGCCCCCGTATGGCAAGCCGGTCCTGCCTTAATTACTTCTGCTATTAACGCATCTTGGTCACAGTCTGCTTTTAAACAAATCAATGTTTGTCTATTACCACTTGTTTCTCCTTTGCGCCATAATTCTTGCCGACTGCGGGAGAAAAAAGTCATTTGCCGATCTTTCAATGTGGCTTGTAAACTTTCTTCATTCATATACGCTAGCGTCAGTATCTCTTTTGTATAAAAGTCTTGTACCACACAAGGAATCAAGCCATTTTCGTCAAAGTTCAAGTTTTTTACTTCCATTTGGTTGTCCCCTCTCAGTTGCGGATTGGAATATTTTTCTCTAGTAAATATTGCTTTAACACTGGAATTGGAATCTCATCATAATGAAAAATAGAAGCTGCTAGTCCCGCATCAATTCGCGGATTTTGAAATAGTTGATAAAAATCAACCTTACTACCTGCACCACCAGAAGCTACAATCGGCAATTGGGAAATATCGGCCACTGCCTGCAACAAGTTCAAATCAAAGCCTGTTTTCACGCCATCGGTATCCATCGAATTAATGACCAATTCGCCAGCGCCTAATTTTTCTCCTTGTTTAATCCACGTCAAAGCATTAATCCCGGTATCTTCTCTGCCGCCTTTGGTAAAAACGTGCCACTTGTCCGCAACTTTTTTTACATCCACTGATAAAACGACGCATTGGGAACCGTAACGTTGTGCCCCGTCAGCAATCAGTTGCGGATTTTTGATTGCCCCTGAATTAACGCTAACTTTATCGGCGCCGCATTTTAATACCCGATCAAAATCATCAACTGTATTAATGCCCCCGCCAACCGTTAGAGGAATAAAAACTTGTTTGGCCACCGCTTGCAAAATATCAGTAAACAAGCCGCGATTTTCCGCTGAAGCAGTAATGTCATAAAAAACTAGCTCATCTGCGCCTGCTTGATCGTATTTTTTTGCCAGCTCTACCGGCGACGCCACATCTTTAATTCCTGCAAAATTAACACCCTTTACTACGCGTCCATCTCGCACGTCAAGGCAAGGAATAATTCGTTTGGCAATCATTTTTTCACCTCCGCGGCAAAAAGACACGCCGCTAAATCCAGTTGTCCACTGTACAAAGCTTTTCCGACAATCGTGCCATATGTGTCTACTTGAACAAGTCCTTTGATATCTTCTATTGTTGCCACACCACCAGAAGCTACGATATTACAGCCCAACTGATTTAATTTCTGATAGGCAGCAATATCCATCCCCGCGCCAGTACCGTCTTTAGCAATGTCTGTATAAATAATCGTCTGACAACCTGCCGCCACTAATTCTTGGCAAAACGTGTAAGCGTCTGTTTGGGTGGTTTCAAGCCAACCGTTAACAGCCACCATTCCCTCTCTGGCATCGACACCAACCGCAATTTTTTCACCGTATTTGGCGATCATGGCTTTTGCAAATTCTGGTTTTTTTTGTGCAATCGTTCCTAAGATAACCCGCTTTACGCCGACTGTCAAACAATCTTCAATATCTGCTTCGCTACGGATACCGCCGCCTAATTCAACAAATAAATCCGTTTGCTGTACAATTTCTGCTACTAAATCAAATTGCTTTTTCGTGCCTTCTTTGGCCCCATTTAAATCGACCAAATGTAAATATTTTGCACCCGCTGTGGCAAAACTTTTGGCAAATTCAAGGGGATCATCGCCAAAAACTTCCTGCTGGTCGTAATCTCCTTGATAAAGTCGTACAACTTTGCGGTCGTATAAATCAATTGCCGGTAAAATAATCATCCCTTCACCTCCGTAAATGCCCGTAAAATATTCAAGCCCACTTCACCACTTTTTTCAGGATGAAATTGGGTACCAAAAACATTCCCCTTTTGTACCAACCCTGGGATTTTCACCCCATAATCGCTAAAAGCCGCCACACTTTTGTCACACTGACTGGCATAATAACTATGGACGTAATAAACGAAATCCCCTTGTGCTACATATTTTAATAGCGGTGAATCTTGCTTTAGAACTAATTTATTCCAACCAATTTGTGGTACTTTTAATTCAATTTGCTGCTTGTCAAAGGCCGACTTCAAAGAGACCACCCTGCCAGAAATTAAATCCAGACCCTTGTGAACACCAAACTCATGACTTTCAGAAAAAAGCAGCTGCATCCCTAAGCAGATTCCTAACAATGGCTTTCCATTTTGTGTCTCAGTTTTCACTACGTCTGCCAAACCACTGTTCTGTAATTTCCCCATTGCATCGCCAAAAGCCCCCACTCCCGGCAATAAAATTTTATCTGCCTGTTGAATTTTTGCCACATCACGTGTGACGATCACATCCGCGCCAATAAAATGCAACGAGCTCTGCAAACTAAACAAATTCCCCACACCATAATCAATAATCGCAATCACGAAAACTTCTCCCCCCTTTAGATGTTGTCTCAAGTTCGGGGTAACAGTGAGCATTATACATAGGCAATTTATGTGACGGTTTTAGTCACCTGAATTGACTTTTTTAATGCCGAACTGTTTGAACTTACGACAACTCGCTTTATTAGATGTTGTCTCAAGTTCGGGGTAACAGTGAGCATTATACATAGGCAATTTATGTGACGGTTTTGGTCACCTGAATTGACTTTTTTAATGCCGAACTGTTTGAACTTACGACAACTCGCTTTATTGCCTACAAAATTGTACCTTTTGTTGAAGGAATCTCATCTGGTGCTACTTCATTGATCCCACAGGCCTCTGCTAATGCGCGCCCAAAACCTTTGAAGCAAGCTTCCACAATATGGTGACTATTTTTTCCTGCTAATTGTTGCAAGTGAATGGCACCTCCCAGCTCTCTAGCAAAGGCGATAAAAAATTCCTCCACTAATTCCGTATCAAAGCCCCCAATTTGGCTAGCGGGAATATGCACGTTCAAACAAGCAATGCCTCGTCCGGAAATATCTAGTGCGGCCATCACCAGCGTCTCATCCATAGGCAAAATCATACTGCCATAGCGTTTGATTCCTCGTCGATCGCCCAAAGCTTCTGAAAAAGCTCGTCCTAAAACAATGGCGATATCCTCTGTTGTGTGATGCCCGTCAACTTCTATGTCGCCATCACATTCCAGTTCAATATCAAAGCGACCATGACGGGTAAATAATTCCAACATATGATCTAAAAAACCAATTTTTGTTTTAATTACTTGCTGACCGGTGCCATCGATATTTAGCTTCAACTTAATTTTTGTTTCACTCGTATTGCGGATAATTTCTGCACGACGCATTTTTTTGGCCTCCTTTTGTATCCTGCATTTTTATTTGAACTTAAACTTCTGCTTTTATAATTTGGGCAATTGCCACTTGGCATTGCTGCATCTGCTGTGGTGTGCCGATCGTGATGCGGATATAGTCTTTAATTTGGGGCTGATTAAACCAGCGGACAAAAATCTGCTGTGCTTTTAATTTTTCATAAATCACTTCACCACTAATTTTAGGATGGGTGACAAATAAAAAGTTGGTTTGACTAGCCAATACGGTAAAGCCTAGTTTTTTTAATGCGGCGGCCGTTTTTTTTCGTTCGCTGATAATTTGCGTTAAACAGTTAGCGTGGTATGCACTATCAGCTAACGCGGCAATGCCAGCGGCGGCGGTCATGGTATTAATACTGTATGGATTAAAACTAAACTTCAATTTATTCAAGGCGGCAATCAGGGCTGGTTGCCCCACAGCATAGCCTAATCTGGCTCCTGCTAATTGCCACGACTTGGAAAAAGTGCCGACAACTAAAAGATTTTCGTATTCTTTCACATAAGAAATCATAGATTCACCACCAAATTCCACGTAAGCCTCATCGACAATCACGAGCCGTTCTGGCTTTTCTGCCACAAAAGCGGCAATTTCTTTTGCTGGTAAACCCAGACTTGTGGGTGCATTGGGATTTGCAAAAATTACGGTTCCTGTTTCATCTTTGTAATCCGCTAAATTCAATTTGAAATCCGGTGCTAAAGGAATTTCTTTTGCCGCAATATCATACAGTTGGCTAAAAACTGGATAAAAACCGTAAGTCAAATTAGGATAAGCCACGCCTGCATTCATTAATCCTTGAAAACAAAAGGCCAAAACTTCATCACTGCCATTGCCGACAAAAATTTCTGCTGGTGTAACGGCAAAATGCTGCGCTAGGACTTGCCGCAGTTTTTGGCAATCAGGATCGGGATAGCGGGCTAAAGTTTTTGCCGCATCTGCGATTGCCTCACTAACAGCTGGGGCCGGCGGATACGGACTCTCATTCGTGTTTAGCTTAATCACTTCAACTTGTGGCTGTTCACCGGGAACATAAGGCGCAAGTGTTGCAAGTTTTGCTGCAAAATAATTCATCGACTACCCCCTCGTACTTTCATAGAATTTGCGTGGGCAAATAACATTTCCGTTTCAGCAAATAAAATCACATCGTCACAGACTGCTTGTAAGGCAGATTCTCCGTAATATAAATAACTGGAACGCTTTTGAAAATCTGCTACCGATAACGGAGAATAAAAACGCGCGGTTCCTTCAGTTGGTAGCGTGTGATTGGGGCCTGCTAAGTAATCACCTAAAACTTCGGGTGTATTGTTGCCCAAAAAAACACTCCCCGCATTCGTGATAGCACCTAAAGCTGCAAAAGGTTCTTTAATGCACAATTCTAAGTGTTCTGGTGCCACTTCATTGGCAATCGCTAAAGCAGCCGCTAAATCTGACACTACGATAATGCAACCTTTATTTGCCAAAGACGCGGTAATAATTTCTTTACGCGGTGCAGTTGCCGTTTGTTTTTTGATCTCTTTTGCTGTGGCGTGGGCAATTTCATTACTGGTAGTGACTAAAATGGCTTGCGCATTTACGTCATGTTCGGCTTGGGCTAATAAATCAGCCGCTAGAAAATTCGGCTTCGCGCTTTCATCTGCCACAATTAAAACATCGCTCGGACCGGCAATCATATCAATGTCGACTTGGCCGTATACGAGGCGTTTAGCAGTTGCGACATAAATATTCCCCGGCCCTGTAATTTTATCTACTGCCGGGATGGTCTTGGTCCCGTAGGCTAGAGCTGCAACAGCTTGGGCACCGCCGACTTTATAAATTTCATCAACGCCACAAATTTTAGCAGCGGCTAAAATTGCCGGAGCAATCGTTCCGTCTTTTTGCGGTGGCGTCACCAGCACAATTTTTTTGACACCGGCGATTTTAGCCGGGATGACATTCATCAAAACGGTGCTGGGATAAGCAGCCGTCCCCCCTGGCACGTAGACACCCACTTTAGCTAAGGGAATCACCCGCTGCCCCATCACAGCACCTTCTTTTTCGAGCATAAACCCATTTTCTATTTGTTTTTCGTGAAAGGCGGCAATATTTTGTTGTGCTTTTTTTAAAACAGTTAAAAAGGCGGGGTCACACGCTGTCATAGCCGCTTTTATTTCTGCTTTGGTTACTTTAAAATCAGAAATGACTGCGCCATCAAATTTTTTAGTATATTCCGTTAATGCCGCATCTCCATTTTCTTGTATGTCTTCAATAATTGTTTGTACCACTTGCGTATATTCAGCGGTATTTCCAGATGTGCTCGTGGTAATTTGCGCTAAATCTACTTCTGACTCTGGTAAAATTTTAATCATTTTTTGCCCCCACTTTCTGAATGATTTCTTTAATCTGCCTTTGTTTAAAGCGCCAAGATGTTTTATTTACAACTAAATGGGCCGATGAATCCGTAATCTTCTCCAAAACAGCCAAGCCGTTTTCTTTTAAGGTGGTGCCGGTTTCGACAATGTCCACAATCACATCTGCTAATCCCACTAAAGGTGCTAACTCGATCGAACCATTTAAATAGATCAATTCCACTGGCTGGCTTAAGCTACTAAAATAAGTTCGCGCGATATTGGAATATTTGGTCGCCACTTTTAGCGGACGACTCGTATCTTTTTGAAAATTTTTAGGGCCGGCAATGGCGATATCACATTGCCCAATCGCAAAACGCAAAACGTCTAAAACATTCGCCTTTGTTTCCAATAAAATATCCCGACCAACAATCCCGATATCCGCAGCACCGTGTTCAACATAACTAGCCACATCACTGGGCTTCACTAAGAAAAAGCGAAGCTGTTTTTTTTCATCGGTAAAAATCAGCTTCCGACTTTCATCTAACAAATTTTCCTGACACAAACCGGCATCGTGGAACATTTGATAGATCTTTTCTCCCATTCGCCCTTTTGGCAGCGCAATATTGATGACGTCTTGTTCACTTTTTAGACTATCTTGTTTATTGCCAATGGCATTTAAATGAATGCCAAAACCTATCGCAGCTTGTGTTTTACCTAAAGATTGCAGCAAGCCATCATAACGCCCGCCAAATAAAATCGCCTGTGGCACTTGCGGGACAAAGCCTTGAAAAATAATCCCGCTATAATAATTGGTATCGTTGACTGTCGATAAATCAAATAACAAACGGGGCGTAACTTCTTCTTTTAGTAATGCTGCCGCTAACTCCTCTAGCTCTAATAACGCTTGGTGCGCTTGCGGCAAGCCTTTAGTTAGTTCCAAAGCTATTTTCAAACACTCATTGATTTCACCACTCAAACGCAAAAGTGCTAATAAATTTTGCGTCATATCTTTTTTTAAATTGGCCGTTTGCGCCAATACTTTCAAATCTTCGCCATTTTTACTTTTAATACTGCTGAAAACATCCCCTTGAAGGTTATCAGGAAATAAAGCCAAAATTGCAGCTACTAAACCACTGTGGGAAAATTCCAATTTTGCTTGACCAATTACTTCTAAAGATGCAATCGCCAGTTGAATCACTTCTAATTCGGCTTTACGGCACACGTCGCCAATAATCTCGATGCCGGCTTGATTCATTTGTTGATATTCATTCGTGTGGCGATTATGGCGATAAATATTTTCATTGTAATATAGGCGCCTGCTTTCATTTGCTGGTGTATTTTTGACAATCGATAGCGTGACATCGGGGTTTAAAGCCAACAATCTCCCGTCAGCAGCATTAAATTTAATCACATCGTCATCTGCTAAAAAATCTTTCTTCTCCAAATAAAAGTTGTATTCTTCAAAACTATTTAAGCAAAACAAGTTAAAGTTTGCTTTTTCATATAAAGCCCGCAACTTTAAAGCTGCTAATTCTTCTTGGCGCAAAATATTTACTGGAATCTCCATTAAATTCCCTCCCCTGGCAAAAATTTTATACTTTAATAGTTGAAAAAAAGCGCCCCCTGACAAAGTCAGAGGACGCTAAAATGCGTGGTTCCACCTCAATTTATCTATCCAAAGATAGACCTCAAGCGATCAAGCTAACAAACGGTGCATTTTATTGCTTTCATAAATGTGCGTATCTTGGCACTTTTAGTCGTCAGCCTTTTTGTCTAGTCATCCAACAATGACCGCAGCTGTAACGGGCTAACCCGGCATCTTTTACTTTTTTCAAACATGCAACTCCAAGATGTGTTTCGCAAAAAGTAACTGTCCTTTTTTCACCAACCAAAGGCTCTCTTTACAGTATTTTTTTACTACTCTTCTTTTCACCGTCAAAAATATAAAATTGGTTGTGTTATATTCTAAGTTGAATTGTCAGAAAAGTCAAACACTTTTTTGTGAATATTATCACTTCTCACTAAAAATTTTAGCTAGCTTGATAAAAATTTGCAAATAATACGATAGTTATCCTTTTTATTTTTAAAAAAAGAAAAAACTGCAAAGAAATTACTTGCTGGCAATACAATTACCTGCCACTTTCATTCTTTACAGTTTTTTTATTAAATTTGTTGTTCCGGTGTTTTTTTAGTTAACGTTGCGGTGGTTGTTTTAACTTTAAAATAGCCCTCTATCAGCTGGCTTAATTCGGCCGCCGCCATCTTAGCCCGCATAGCTTGTTGCGCATTGATCGCTTCAATGACCAAAATTGCGTCCGTTGTATTTTCCTGTAGCATCGTGCGTTGGGCTTCTCGCCAGTTAAAACAGCGACAAACAGCACCAACTTCATCATAATAAATGATTTCTTCAGGGAGCGCCGGGGCATCTTCGTTAGCTCCCAGCGGTTTGAAACTTTCGCCCCCTTTGGCTTTACCCAAATGCAAATCCCCTGAAAGTGAGGCGATATCTTCTCCTCCACAAGGAACGGCGTATTTCAATGAGACGCTGTTATACAAGTCCACTAAAGGATTAATGGGATTAAATGTACGATCTTGGCTCGCCCGTTTTAATAAAGCTTCAATTGACGAACGGGCACCTTTTTTAGTTTTAAATTGGCTAAACGCCTGGCGCCATTCTTGAATGACTTCATTTTGACTAAAAGAGTCTGCCGTCAAAAATTTTTGCGCATCGTGTTTGCCTCTTGCTAATAAATCAGAAAAATACGGATCATCTTCTTCATTAACCTGATTATTAATTTCTTTTGCCGTTACGATAAAAATTTCAGCTTCAGGAAAGAGCTCCCAAAAGTTTTCATCTACAATAATTTTTTTCATCTATTTCCCTCCAAAATTTTTTAAATCAAATATTTTGTCATGACCCAGTCTGTTTGATCATCTGTGCCAATCGTAAAAACGTGTTCTCCTTTTTTGACAAACCCCATTTTCTTATAAAAAGCAATTGCCACTGGATTGTATTCCCAGACACCTAACCAGATTTCTTTTTTCTGTTTTTCTTTTGCTACCTTTTCTGCAAATTGCATTAGCTCATGGCCTAAACCTTGCCGTTTAAAAGCCGCCAAAATATAAATACGCGCAATTTCTAGGCTTTCGCTGCTACTTTTTTCACTTTGCGCCTCGCCGATATTTAGCTTTAAATAACCAGCTAATTGCGCGTCTTGATAAATAAAATAAAAAAAGGAATCGCCATTGTCCAGCTCTTGTTGGAGTTGTTTCAAATTATAATTTTGCTGCAAAAAAATAGCGAGATCTGCTGGCGTATTGTCTTTTGCAAAGGTTTCTTTAAACGTTGTCTCGCTGATTTCTTTTAACGTTTCAAGCTCTGCCTGTTTTACTGCTTTAATTTTTACTGTCATACTGTCGTGTCACACCTTTTTTCACTAATTCCCACTCTGAAGCGATATTTTCTTCTACCCGTGACAAATAGGCCGCCAATTGCTGCATTTCTGGTTCACTAAATCCTTTTAGTGCAACTTTATTGGAATATTGGTTTTCCGCCTGAATAACTGGTGCCAATTTTGCTCCTTTATTGGTCACAAAAAGTGATTTATTTTTTTTATTGTCAGATTGCGGCTGCTTTTCAATTAGACCATTTTTTTCCAATTTCCCAATGGCCCGGGCTGCTGTGGTACGATCGACTTTAATCATCTCGGCTAGTTTTTCTTGAATGATTCCGGGATTTTCATAAATCCGAACCAAATAAAGATATTGCCCGCGGGTTAAAGCAAATTCTTTAAACTCAATATTCGCGATAGAATCTAGTGCTCGCGCAATTTTACCTAAATCACGTAAAATATCCGTCATATTTTTCCTCATTTCAGTTTAATGATAAATTTATCATAAAATATTTTTATTGTATTTGCAACAAAAAAAGCACAAGCACTTCATTTTGTTTTTATTTACAATCGTGATACGGTTAATTTGAAGGTGAAAACGCCTTATCGTTGCAAATGTTTAAAGCATTATTTTTTGAAAGGAAGGAAAACAGATGAAAAAAATGTCAACTTCAACAGTGATTAACACAGGTGGTCGCGAAGGAGAAAGTAAATCTGTCACAGGGTCTTTGGATGTCTTAACAACAGGTGTAAAAAAAGAAGGTTATACCAACCCTGAAGAATTATTTGCCGCTGGTCTTTCCGCATGTTTTAACGGCGCAATGCAATTTCCACTAGAACGTGATGGTTTAGGTGATAAAAAACGTGAGATCCGTGCCGAAGTCAGCTTGCTTGGCGACTTGCCAGATTTTACCACCTTGCATTTAGAAGTCCTTCTAATTGGCAAAATTGAAGGCTTAAGTAAAGAAGACACCATAAAATATATGGCAGAAACCGAAAATATTTGCCCCTATACAAAAGCCATCAACGGCAACGTCACAGTAAAATTTGACGCCGAAGCATAGAAAAGCTGAATGCACCGGAAAGCTCGCAAGTAACAAGACAGGATCTTGATAAATTGTTTTCCAAATTTCTCAAGATTTTGGCTTGTTACCGCAGAGAGCTGGTGCATGAAGCTAGATCATAGAAAAGCTGAATGAACTCGTTCAACTCTCTTGCAATAAGACGAAATTTTGAGAAATTGTTCCTCAAATTTCTCAAGATTTTGGCTTGTTACCGCAGAGAGTTGGTGCATGAAGTTGGACACATAGAAAAGCTGAACAAACTTGGGCAGTCCGCAAAAAATAAGTACGGGATTTTTGAAAATTGCTACTCAAATTTTTAAAAATTTCGGCTTATTTATTGGCGGGCTAGTTTGTGAAGCTAGATCTAAGAAAAGCTGAATGAACCGGAAAGCTCGCAAGTAACAAGACAGGATAGAATTTCAAAAAAATTTAAAATCCGCTGTCAAAGCACTTAAACGTGTTTTTACAGCGGATTTTTTTAGGCTAGAAATTTAAGGTATGGTGTTAATCCGTCAAAATACGTAATCGTAAGCTCCTGCATTCCTCTGGAGGCTGCCGTATATAGCATTTTACGTTCGCGATCGTTAGCATAATTTTCTTTTGTGGTATTGTACAAAATTACGCGATCAAATTCCAAGCCTTTAGCCAAACTGATTGGTAAAATGGTGACTTCTGCTCTTGCCTTAGCTTCTTTTTTTAAAGCAGCATTTTGACCTTGCCACCATTTAGTTAAATCATCGGCCTCTTTTTGTGTTTTCGTAATAATCGTCACAGGCTTCATTTCATTTATTATGTTTCTTAAATCTGAAAGTTCGACGAGGTGTTTTACTGTCACTGCTTTACCCTTGGGACGCACAGGCACAATAGTAAAGTTTTCTTGGGCTGCTAATTGCTGGAAGACGGCTGTAATTGCACCACTGGACCGATAGCTATTTAATAAATCATAGCGGGTAACTTGTCTTTTAGAAGTTTCAAAGATCGCCGCAATCGTCGCAAAGTCCGTATTTGTATTAAAAATTGCTTGGTTGCTATCTCCCACTAAAGTAAAACGGCTGGCTTTAAACAATTGGCTTAGTAGAAAAATTTGCGCCGGTGTATAATCTTGCACTTCATCTACTAAAACATATTGCATCCGGCTAAGCGAGCTGGCTTGGATAAAACGGTGTTGGATGAATAACGCAATCGTCGCTTCATCGACAGTCATTACTTTTGCGGCCAAATAGGTTTCATTGGTGTAGGCTTGATATAAATCTGCCAACATTTTTTCTGGTTGGAGCCACGAAAAGTCGGCAATTTGTGCCGTGACAGCAGCAAATTTTTGTTGCAACAGCTTATGTGTATATTTTTGTAGTGTTTTAGGTGACTCATCTTGCAATAGGTGTCCAAAATATTTTTGTTGTTGCGTTTCCGATAAGGCTAAGAGACGATCTTGCCACGCTTTTTTCTGCGCTTGCTTTAACAAACGTCGCTGCCAATAACTATTTAATTTGGCTGCTACCCCTTGAAGTCGCTCACCAAAACTTGCCTCTGGTGGCGTCGTAGCAAACATTTCGGCTAATAACTCTGCTTTAATAATCACTTTTTTCTTTAGTGTGATTGCTTGAAAATAATTCCCCTGTTGCAAAATAGAACTGCCACTGGCAACAAATTCAGCAAATTTTCGACTACGGAGAATTTCTGTTTGGTCAGAAACGTCATTTTTCGTAATCCGCTCAAAGTAATCACTTTCTGTTTCCAACTCTTTATCTAACTGCCACACCAGTAACTTACGCCACGTCAAATTCCGAGGATTTTTCTCACCTAAGGCCGGCAAGACGTTAGCTAAATATTGAATAAATTTATCATTGGGGGATAAAATCAACACGTCATCGGCGCTAATTTGTTGGCGGAAAGAATAAAGTAAATAGGCGATCCGCTGCATAATCGCAGAAGTTTTTCCACTTCCTGCAACACCGTTCACCAAAATAATTTCAGCAGCCAGATCACGAATAATAACATTTTGTTCTTGCTGAATCGTGGCTGTAATAGCTTGCATCTGCTCAGTGGCACTATTTTCTAGTGCCGCAAGTAAAACGTCGTCTTCAATAGCGATATTGGTATCAAAATAATGCTTTAACTGATCATAGGCAATGACAAACTGCCGCCGCAAATCGATGGAAACAAAAATTTCTGCGCCATTAGCCAAATAGTGGGATTTTCCCAAAACGTTATTATAAAATAACTCAGCAATTGGAGAACGCCAATCATAAACTAAATTTTCATTCTCCGAACTAAAACCATTGATGCCAATATAAAAAGGCTGGCTTTTTTCATTGTCGAAATAATCCACCACAACTTTACCAAAATAGGCTTGGGGCAATAAACGCTCCACTTGCGCGAGGCGATTTGCTGCGGTTTCTTGCTTTAAGTTCAGTTGGTCAATTTCGCGATTTTTCATTTCCAATTGGGCATAGGTATCCAGATTATCAGCAAAATTATCAAAATTTAACCGCACATCCTGGGCCATCTCTTGTAAAGCAGCAATCCCAGCACTTTGCCCTTGTGCTAAAGTTTCAGTCAATTTTTCTTGTTCTTGTTGCAAAGCGTGATAAACTTTTTTCAAATACATTTCTTCTGCTTGTGTGTCGATGCGAACACCACTCCTAAATTTGCATTTGTGTCGCTATTTGTAAGCGGAAAACTATTCTACACCCCTACTTCTATTATCGCAATCTTTATGCTGTTACTTTTCATAAAGTACTAAATTTTTTACAGCTAAACTTCGTTAAAAAAAATTCCTATCAATGATCCGCTCTCAAAAATAAGCACAAAATATTTCTATATTCCTTCATTACTACACAAATTAAGATTTTTGAACAAAAAAACTCCTGTAGGTGACATTTTTAAAGATAGGAACTAAAAAGTCAAAATGGGAACTTTTTTGTTTACTTTCAAAATGTTGCTACCAGAGTTTTAAATCAAATTTGGTTACTTCGTTATAAACAGAGCTTATTTTTGTAATACTTCCAAAAAGGCTTCGCCATATTTCGCCAATTTATTTTCTCCCACCCCTTTAATTTGCAACATCTCTAATGTAGTTTGGGGCTGAACTTCTGCTAATTCATACAAAGTTTTATCGGAAAAAATAACATAAGGAGGTAAATTTTGCTTTGAGGCTAATTCCAAACGTAATTGCCGCAGCTTTTCAAATAGTTCATTATCTGGTGCCAATTTTTTCACTACTTGTGCTCTGCGCATCACTTTTTGCTGACCCAACAACACATTTTTACCTGTAGCTGAAATTTTTAGCAAAGGAAATTGTCCCTCTGTTGGCGTTAAATAGCCTTCTGCCGTTAGAAAGTCGATCAATTGGCTGACATCTTTTTGACTCCAGTCTTTCATCAATCCATAGGTGGATAACTTTTCAAAATGCCATTGGGTAATTTTTTGATCTTTTGAGCCGGTCAAAACTTTGCTAATTAATGCTTTACCAAAGCGTTCTCCCATGCGCTTTACACAAGACAACACTTTTTGCGCATCTAAGGTAATCTCTTCAACTGCCCGTTCATCTAAGCAATTACTACAATGTCCACACTCAGGACCGTCTTCGCCAAAATAGCGTAAAATATACCGCTGTAAACACATTTCAGTATGGGCATATTGACTCATTTCCCGCAATTTCAAATATTCTTTTTGCTTATAATCAATCTCCATATCGGAATTATCAATAAAAAATTGCTGTACCTGTAAATCTTGGGGCGCATACATCAAAATCGCTTCGCTGGGTAAGCCGTCTCGCCCTGCACGTCCTGCTTTTTGATAATAAGATTCAATATTTCCCGGCGTTTGCGCGTGAATGACAAAACGGACATTACTTTTATTAATCCCCATGCCAAAAGCGTTGGTTGCTACCATCACTTTAATTTCATCAAATAAAAAAGCCTCTTGTGCTCTAGTGCGGGCTGCTTCTGTTAAACCGCCATGGTAGTAGCCGGCCGCAATTTTTTTGCTTTTCAACAAGTGATACACCCGCTCAACTTCTTTTCGCGTACTGGCATAAATAATACCCGCTTGATTGGCATTGACCCGTAAGTATTCTAATAAATAGCTGTCTTTGGCATCTTTTACCACTTGAAAAGCCAAGTTTTCCCGCGCGAAGCCGGTTTGTACTTTATTGTTAGCTGGAATTTCTAAACTGTTTTCAATATCTGCCGCAACTTGGGGCGTTGCCGTAGCCGTTAGCGCAATAACTGCCGGCCTTTGAGGCAATGCTTTAATCTCTTTTGCTAACTGCAAATAGCTGGGGCGAAAATCGTGCCCCCATTGGGAAATACAATGGGCTTCGTCCACTGCAATGAGGCTGATTTTTTCTTGTTGCAACAATTGCTTAAAAGAAAACATCTCAAATCGTTCCGGTGCCACATAAACCAATTTATATTTTCCGTAAGCAGCATCTTTTAGCCGCACACTCACTTCTTCTTGTGACAGACTGCTGTTGACAAAAGTTGCCGCAATCCCCATTTCATTTAATGCATCCACTTGGTCTTTCATTAAAGAAATTAAAGGAGACACAACTAAAGTCAAGCCATCTAATAAAAGAGCCGGCAGCTGATAGCAAATGGATTTGCCGCCACCAGTTGGCATAATTCCCAACACATTTTCGTTTTTCAAGACTTTTTGAATTAACTCCAATTGACCTGCGCGAAAACTTTCATAGCCAAATTTTTCTTTTAATAATTGTGTTAAAACATCCACGTATAATCCTCTTCTCACTACTTTTTACGGCTTTTGATTCAGCTTCTCTTGTCACTCATCTTAACATGGAAAACTTTGTAAAAAAAGGTTGTAAAAATTCGGTGAATGGTTAGCAGATAAAGTGCTGGGACATTCATCTGTCTGAAATTCCTATTTGCGTATAAATGCTGTGCTAAAAGGAGCTTCTTTGGCTATAAGTGAAAACTTCTTGAAACTTGAGGTGTAGTTCAACATCTTTTGGATTGTGATTTGCGCAAAAATTATTGAAAATTTCCGTTTCTTACTAAAAAGCTACTCATCAAAGCTACTCATCTTAGTGCACCGCAATTATTATTGGTGTAGCGTGTTTTTACTCATTAAATTCTTCGCTACAAATAATTACGCAATAAAATGACAATATATTTTTATTTTTTCTCAGTTTTTTTTCATACATATTTTATTTTGCTTGTTGTATTTTGACGCATAAACAAAAAAAGTGTAAGCTTGGTGAGGCGAATTTCAGCTAACAGGAGGTTGTGCTGTGAGTTATTTATCAATCCAAAATATCAGCAAGCTTTATCCCCATAAAAAGACAAAAGCGCTGCAAGATTTTTCTTTAGATGTGGCAAAAGGTGAATTTATTGCCATCGTTGGACCCAGCGGTAGTGGAAAATCGACGCTTTTAAATATTTTGACCGGTTTTGAAGAACCCAGTAGCGGGCAAATCACTTTAGCTGACCAAGAAATTACAAAATTGGCACCTAAAGACCGCAATATGGCGTTAGTCTTTCAAGAGTATGCCTTATTTCCCCACATGACGGCGGCAGAAAACATTACTTTTGGCATGAAAATTCGAAAAACAGCAAAAAAAGAACGACAAGAAAAATTAGACTGGGTAACAAAAGAGTTAGGTTTGACAGAGGTAGTAAATGTTTTGCCCAAAAACTTATCTGGGGGACAAAGACAACGGGTTTCCTTAGCGCGGGCAATCGTGCGTAACCCCAAGCTATTTTTAATGGATGAGCCTTTATCCAATTTAGATGCCAAATTACAAGATCAAGTGGGGGATTTAATTTTAGCTACCCATAAAAAATTACAGGCGACGACTTTGTTTGTCACCCATTCCCAAGAAGAAGCCATGTCATTAGCCGATCGTATCATTGTTTTAAAAGACGGCCTTATCCAACAAGTTGGTACACCCCACGAAGTTTATGAAAAGCCCCAGAACCGTTTTGTGGCAGAATTTATTGGCCGCCCTGCGATTAATTTATTTCCTTTTAGTAAATTGCCGCAAAAATTGCAGCAGCAATTTCCCCGGGAGTCAAAAAAATTAGTCGCCATTCGCAGTGAGTATCTTCATATTCGTGAAATTTCACACAAAGATGGTGGATTTACGGCTCCTTTAGAAATAGGGGTCGTCACAGAAATTCGGTATTATGGGGGCAGCAGTATTTTACAGCTTGCGTGGCAAGATAGCATACTTTCAGTCAAAACATACCAAGATACCAGCAATTTAATGGGCCAACGCGTTCATTTTACTTTTGATACCAGCAAACTACTCTTTTTTGATTTGTAAATTTTAGCTGACCAAACAGCTATTTATTTTTATTTTATTGGAGGAAAGAACATGAAGAAAATTTATTTAGGGATGGCAGTAGCGGCGGCAACTTTATTTTTAGCAGCCTGCGGCAATTCTAAAGAAGCAAACACAAAAGAAAACGATAAAGTCAGCGGTGAATTGACCGTTGTCACCAATCGTACAGATGCAGATAAACTCTATGATCAAATGGAAAAAGATTTTAAGAAAAAATATCCTGAGATTACAGACATTAAATGGGAGTCTGCTGGCACTGATTACGATCAATACATCGCAAATCGCATGAACACCAAAGATTATGGTGACGTCGTTTTTGTGCCTTTTTCAATGGCAGGCAAACCACAAGATTACAGTAAATACTTTGAAGAGCTAGGCACAACAAAAGCGATGGAAAAAGATTATCTGGACGTCACTGAAGCCGATTACGACGGCAAAGCATACGGCTTGCCGACTGTTTTAAACTCATTGGGTTTAGTTTACAATGAAGCAGTTTTCAAAAAAGCCGGCATTGATAAATTACCCCAATCAACCGATGAATTAATCGCAGACGCTAAAATGATTAAAGAAAAAACTGGTGCAATTGCCTTTTATACCAATTACCAACGCTTAGCTGTTTGGGCAGGCGCGTTGTCTTCTTATGGTGGTGAAGACTTCAAAAAAGAAATGGTGACAAGTAAAACTGCCTTTAAAGACGGGCAACCAATTCGGGAAGTCATGGATGTTATTTACGAATTAGCAAAAGCTGGTTTAATTGAAAAAGATCCCGTTACCCTAGAAACCCAACAAGCACAACAACAATTAGCTGATGGCAAAATCGCCATGCTAATGAGCGGCTCCCAAGATGTCGCCCCAATTCAAAAATTAAGCAAAGATACCATCAACATTATGCCATTTCCACATTTATTAGCTGGTAAAACCAGCTTAGCTCTTGGTGCACCTTCTGTGATTGGCATTAACAAAAATTCTAAAAATAAAGTCGCTGCCAAAGCTTTCCTAGACTTTTTCATTGATCCTGCTTCTGGTTTTGCCAAAGATATGGGCGGCATGACACCTGTTAAAGCCAAATTAAATGAAAGCCAGCAAAAAGCGATTAAAGAAAACAACGTCATCTTAACCGCCCCAGCAACAGACCCTGCTATTGAAGCCACATATAGCGCTATTGCAAATGAAGTCGGTGTTGGCCGCTTAACGGATGTTTTACAAAAAACTGTAAACATCGCATTATACCCTGATCAAAATGAAAGCTATCAAGATTATGTCGCAAGCCTAGAGAAAAAATGGGAGGCTGCAGCAAAAGCCCATGAATAAGCGCAGCCTAAAAAGAGAGGAAAAGCAGACCATTCTGCTTTTTCTCTCTTTACCGCTTTTATTGTTACTAATTTTTGGCCTCTTGCCGATTGGAACGTTAATTTACAATAGCTTTACCGATTGGGACGGACTTTCAGTTGAAAAAAACTTTGTCGGCTTTAAAAACTATATCACCATTTGGCAGGACCCGGTTTATTTTCAGGCCTTCAAAACCAATCTCTTTTACTTAGGCTCTGGTCTTTTACAAATCATGATAGCCTTAGCTTTAGCCATTTTATTGTCGACAAAAACCTACGGCAAAAATATTTTTAAGGCTGTGATTGTTTTTCCCATTATGATCAGTGGTGTGGCCACTTCTTTGATTTTCCGCCTGTTCTTTGAACCAGACGGCTCATTTGACCAGCTTTTGCAGTTTTTACATTTAGGCAAATTTATTCGCTTATGGCTGGGGGATCCGGCGGTGGCCAATTATACATTAGCTTTTATTTCCTTATGGCGCCATTTAGGCACGAGTTTTTTACTGTATTTTGCCGCCATTCAAGGTCTGCCTAAAGTGTATCAAAAAGCTGCTAGTTTAGAAGGCGCCAATTTATGGCAACAAACCCGCTATATTATTTTGCCAAATATTCGCACCGTTTTAAAATTGAACTTTATTTTACTCACCATTGGGGCTGTTTCCGCCTTTGAAATCCCCTTGATTATGACCAATGGTGCCAATGGAACTGCGACTTTTTTAGTCCAAACAATGAAAGTCGCCTTTGATCAAAAATTAGTCGGCCTAGGCTCTAGTCTAGCAGTTTTAATGTCTTTCATTGTGATTTTCTTAAGTTTAGCCCAGCAACGCTTTCAAAAGGAGGAGAAATAAATGCGAATGATTGCCAAAACTAGTAAATATTTCTTTTTAATTGCCTGGCTGTTTATTTGCTGCTATCCGCTTTTGACCGTTTTTTTTGGCTCTTTTAAAACTTACCAAGAATTTAACGCCACCCGCGGAATTACCCCGCCAACACAGTGGCACTTTGAAAATTATCGGCTGGCTTTTACCACTGGCAATCTGCCCCAAGCCTTTATTAACACCTTCATTTTAGTTTTTTGCGGTGTCTGCGGTAGTGTTTTAATTGGCTCAATGGTCGCTTATGTTTTAAATCGGTTTGATTTTCCTTTTAAAAAGCTGGTGATTGGGGCTTATTTTCTAATTTCGATGGTCCCGATGGTCGTCTCCCAAATTTCTACTTTCAAAATTATCACCGCATTAGGTTTTTACGATCGCCTAATTGCCCCGGTTGTAATTTATTTGGGAGCAGATGTTGTCATGATTTACGTCTATTTGCAAATGTATGAAAAAATCCCCGTTGAATTAGATAAGGCGGCACTGTTAGAAGGGGCTAGTTATTTTCAAATCTATCGCAAAATTTTATTTCCATTATTGCGACCAGCCACTGGCACAGTGATCGTTTTAAAAATGATTAGCATCTACAACGATTTTTATATTCCCTTTTTATATTTACCTGGTTCAGAGCACGGGACAGTTGCTACTGCCCTTTACCGCTTTATGGGCCCTAATCAAACCAACTGGCAAGTGATTTGTGCCTTGGTGATTTTAAGCATTATTCCGATGCTACTGGTCTTTTTAGCATTGCAAAAATATATTTATGAAAGTTTGGCAGGAGGTGTCAAGAGTTGAATGTTCTAACCTATTTACAGAGTTTTTCAAAACGCGCTTATACTGTCATGGAAGTGAGGACTGGCTTTGCCACCGGACTGCCGGTTTTAAGCGGGAGCTTTTTTGGTGCATATTTAACGGGAGAAATCCATTTTTTATACGTGATTTTATTTTTTATTGCCGGCTTTTGCTTTAATATTGTCGCCAATACCGCCAATGAAATGCGCGCTTATTTAGCAAAGAAGAAAATGAAGCAACCTTTACCCACCACAAAGGGAGCGAGGGCTTGGTTCGTGGCGATGCCAAATTTTTAGATGCTGTCTTTGTTTTACTCCTCATGATTGCCCTTGGCGGCAGCTGTGGTCTGCTGCTGGTTTTTCTCACCAAAGATTTGTGGCTGCTCGCTTGGGGATTAGTTGGTTTACTGGCGGCAATTACGTATTCCTTAGGTCCAAAACCTTACCTGCTTTATCCAGTAGGAGAAATCGTCTCTGGCTTTTTTGTCGGTGGCCTTGCCTGCTACTTAGCAGCTAGGGTGCAAATTGGCAGTGGCAGTTGGCAGCTACTTGTATATAGCGTAATTCCCATGATTTTAACCGTCTTTTTAATGTCCACCAATAACGTGGGCGACTACGAAAAAGATCGCGGCGTACGGATAACATTGCCTCACGTCATCGGTTTTCGCAATGCCATTTTACTTGTGATACCTGAATTTTTGCTCTTGTTTAGTTGTTGGGTAATTCTTTTGGCAACGCAAACCATTCCCTGGTGGCAATTTTTAGTCGGCTGTTTGATTTTTTACCGCCAAGGCTGGCAACGTTGGTACAAAGACTATTGGAAAATTCCGGCTGTTTACCCTGAAATGGGCAAAGAATATGGCCCTCGCCCCTTACTGTTGATTTATCACTTTAACACTTGGATGAGCCTTTTATTTTTCATCCAAATCATGGGAAGGAAGTACTTATAATGGAAAAAATCCGTTTGGTTCAAAATAAAATCAATCCCCTCGTGTTACCTGTAATTTTTGCCGATAAACTCGGTTACTTTGAAAAATTTGGTGTCCCCGTTGACTTAACCATTGCCGAAACCTTCCAATTCGCACAAAAAAGCAGTTTTGTCGCCGGTGATGTGGATGCTATGATGGGGGATTTAACCTTTTACTTTAACTACCGCCAGCAAGGAAAAGACGCTGTCGTCACCACTGATTTGACCCGCACCATTCAACTGCTGGTAAAAAAAGACGCGCCTAAAAAAGGGCTGCGCATCGGGGTCGCCCGTAAAGGACTGTTTCCCTTTTTTATGGCTCATGATTTAAAAAACATCCTCAACCAGCCTGAAATCGTGTGGGTCGATAACACCTACGAGCGGATGGACCTGCTGCAAAATGGGAAAATTGACGGCCTCGTTGCCATTGAACCATTTATCACAGACATCTTAAAAAGTCAGCCCGATACTGAAATTTTATGGCACTCCAAAAATTCGGACAAAAATATGGTGATGTGGTGCTTTGATCGCAAATTTTATGATAACAATGGCGAAACAGTTGCCAATTTCCACCGTGCCTTAGAAGCCGCTGCCCAAGACTTCAACGCCCTATCAGCTACTGAAAAGTGCGCTCAAGCGATAAAAGTTGCCCACTATACACCACAAGCCGCCGAAAACTTGCGCCACTTCACATTTGAAGAACAGCACAATTATGCGGCTAAAGATTTTGAATTATTAGCAGATTTCTTGTGGCAAACAGGCGAAGTAAACCAGAAGTATCTAGCAGCCGATTGCTTGCGGAAGGTGTTTTAGAGGAAGTTATTTTTGACAGGAAATTTTGACGTTGCGGTGTTTTGTTGCAGAATTTTCGTGGGAAAATATTGTTGGGAAATTTGGGCGCGGAAATTTTTGACGCAGAATCTTTTTGAAAAATTTTAGCGCGAACTTTTGCGTAATAATTATTACGCAAAAGAACAGGGATATTCGTTGGTTTGGAATGAAAAGCCTCTAAACTAAATGTGTTAGAAAATACGAGGGGTAAAATCGTTTTTTCTGCTACGTTTAGTTTAGAGGTTTATTTATTGGTTCTTATGACACACATCTACACACGACGCAATTCATCTTTCATGGCACTACGACGAGGATATTTTTGCAGTAATTCCTTTTTTAAAAGACTGGCTGCCACAATGCCACCGGGAATTTTTTTCAATTTCTGTAATTTTTGCGCGATTTGCTGATACTTCGGCCGCGTATCGTCTGTTTTTGCCTCTGCTCTAATGACCTCAGTAAAAATTTGAATTAACTCTTTGGGAAACGCTGCTTTAATTTCCTCCGCATGTCGTAAGACTAATTCAAAATTCCCCGTTTGTTTCGTGTGGTCCAATAACAAACGCCAATCTGCTTCCAGTGCGAATAACTTTTCAATTTCATTTGAATCTGCTAACTTTTGATAAATTTTTTCTTTTACCGCTGGCCATTTTTCAGCCCCAAAATGATTTTTCATCTCATGGAAAATCGATTCAGAACCTTTGTTGTGAACTAACAGTAATGCCCACAACTCCCCTTCATACTTCGAGATATCCTGCATTTGCAAATACAATATTTTCAATAGTTCGTGCCACTCACTCAACCAGTATGGGTCAGCTTGATCAATTACTAAATTTTCCTGTAATAATTTTTCAACTTCAGACAATTTGCCCTTTTCCCATAAAATATCTGCCTTAAAATTTCGCACGTTAGGTGAATCCCAATATTTTTGATACACCTTTTCACATTCTTTTTCATTGGCCGCAAATTTCAACTTTATTTCCAACCACAGCACAAAAGTATAGGCAAACTCATCCCCTGCTTCTATCTGTTGCATTTTCTCATCCGCGTCCTACTTTTCCTTTTGTAAAAATTTCTTCAATCACAAAAGACAGTTAGCAGCAATGAGCCTACTTTCACAACTAAAAAAAGATAAGTTAAACAAAAATAAATAACAGACATCTCATTTATTGGAGATGTCTGTTGTACTTATTGATTTTGTAAGAATTTCAACCAAAATTGCATAAAGGTCAATCCTCAACGTTTTTTTACAATATTTTTTTGTAGCGTAGCTAGGATTGATTTTCCTTTTTATGGAGCATAATCAACACCTAAAATAATTTTTCAGTAAGACTATTTCATAAACAACAGTAGCGTTTACTCTACTAAACTTTTAGCTTCGTTTGTACGTAAGATAATGGTTTAAAACAGCTTGGAATAAGCCATTACTCATGCTTTTATTTACTTCATCCCATTGCGGTTGTTGTTTGTAAAAGGCAATTTTATTTTCGATCAAATCCGACGTTGGTAAAGCAAAAAATTTGCTTGCTGTTTCATTTGGAATATTTAATTTATAGATTCCTTTTGTAATAACATCTGCCTTATTCGATTTTGCTAAGTCGTTATCGCGTAACCATTTTTCAAATTGCGCTTGTGCTTTCGTAACAAATTCTCTTTCCTTCATAAATTCACTATAGTGATTTAGAACTGCCAAAAATAAGCCGTTGCTGACAGCCTTATTTACTTCTTGCCAATTTGGTTGTTGCCGATAAAAAGCAATCTTCTCTTTTACCGCTTCTTCAGTATCCAGCTTGTAAAAATCAGCTTCTGTTTCACCTGGATATTTAATTTACTAATGCCCTTGCCAATCACTTCAGCTTTATTGGATTTCGCTTGTTCAGTTAACCTTAACCATTTTTCAAATTCTGTAGCTCTTTTATTCATACCAATTCTCCTTTACATCTCAATAATTTTATCTAATAAAAATAAAATAAATAATTACCAAAATAATCAAAATACCAGCACAACCTACCACTGCCAAAGAACCATCTTCTTCAGCCTTATTTGTACTTTCTGGTCTTGCATTATTAGATCTTCGCGGTGATAAATCTGGTCGGTAAGGTGTAGTCGTAGTCGCATTTGCTTTTTGTTTTGCATAATCTAGTAGTACAGATCGGAAACTTGGACTTGCAATATATCTATCTCCTTCAATATAATACGAAGACAGATTATGTAAATAATTTCCCCACAAATCATAAATTTCATCATCGCTAATAGCGGGATGGCTCTGCTTGAATTTTTTTATCCAATTTGGACCTTTGTCCGCTCCATTTCCAAAAAAACCCGCATACCGCATCACAACATTTGTTGTAATTTTCGGATTACCAAATTTTGCATCAGCTGCGTCTACGCTACCACCCTTCAATAAGTAATAACTTCCCGAATCTATTGATTGACGAATATAGTTATTAATATTTTGAAACTCTTTTTCTGTAATCCCTGGTACAGTATTTCCGCTTAACTCTGCCATCTCACAATCTCCTCACTTACTTTTTAGCAATACCTTACGATTTCTAAAAACGATACTCTTTCTAAATGTGAAACCATTTATTCCATACAAGAATTCCTGACCTTAAAGTCAGAAAGCATTTCAAAAAGTAGTTAACATACACACTATTTATTTTATTTTTGTTTCTGCAATGCCTTTATCATTTATTGTTGGGCATTACTCGATTAATTGAGACAATACAATTTCCTATTTGGTTCCATTTTGACTGTTATTCACCTCTGACAATGCCTTGTTTAAATCTATAAACAAACTGTTGATCGTTGTCGGATAATTACCAATCAATTTCAACGCCTGGATATATCCCTCACATTCAGCTTTCCCCTCCGCTACATTTCCTTGCAAAATTTTAATCAAGGCTACTTTACTTTTATAGATGACACGATAAAAGAGATCGGTCGGATCATCATCTACTTCCATATATTCTCTTGATTCATTAATCACTTCTTGCGCCAAATCTAGTCTTCGACGATCAACAAAAAAACTAACGATAAAGGTAATTAATTGAACTGTCTCTGGCCTATCATCGATATGCTCTTTTCTTTGTCGCTCAAAATTTCTGGCTACACGCTTGTAGTAAAGCATCACATCTTCTGCTGGCAAAAAATGAATAAAACTACCAAAAATAAAGTTTTCATATTCATACCAGTTATCAATTTGCTGCAAATGCTTACGTATGGACTTAATATCTTGATCTGAAATGGTCTTATTGATGTTGTAATAAAACCCTGCTTTTATAATTAGGCTAAGATGAAGATCTTTAGCAAATCCGTCACTTTCGTATGCCTTTTCAAATTGCTTAGCAAGTTGGTCAAGTTCATAGTACTTTTTTGAATAGATTAACTGATTTGCCACATTACTGAATTTCTCAAGTTGATCAAGCGTGTTGCCATCATGAATTTGCATGAATTCTTTCCATGATATAAAGATTCGATTTAACAGTAGTGTTAAATTATCAACCGTTATTTTTGAATCGCCTTTTTCAAATTTGTTTAAAAATTGCGGGCTTACAATTCCATCAGTTACTTCTTTAACTGTAAAACCTTTACTTTTACGGATTTTTCTAAAGGTTTCGCCATAATTTTTTTCCGTCATCTGATGACACCTCCATTCACGTTTGCTTAAATTTACTAGTTTCAGTTTACCTCAAAAAAATATCGTTTGAAAAAAAGCGAAACTATGCTTGCTATTTTTTCCCATATTGGGGGTCTACACGATAAAAAAGAAACTAAATTTACTTTATCTAAGCTAAATTATTTCTCAAGTTAAAAAATTAATACCTTGTTTTTAAAATACCGAACTAAACAAAAGAGACACCTGCTCGCAATGAGAAAGTGTCTGAAATCGTTGCAAAAGTTTTTAAGGTAAAGTTACCTCTATTGGATCTGATAATACTCCCCCACCATTTGAATATCTGGATACCATTCTATCTTTTGTTACTAGAAAATAGCCCTTTTTCGCTTTTTCAGTAGGGTCTTGACTGATAAAATATACCTGAAAATTTTCTTCACTATCTTGTATTGTTTGCATATATTGTAATGCCCAGCCTAAAGTTTCTTGATTAAATTTTTCTGCATATTGAGCTGCATTTTCAGCAGTAACCTGCTGCGTTTCATTTTTCGAATGTAACGCATATTCCCCACTTTGTAGCTTGTTGATAGCTTCTTTTTTTGCTTGACTAGCTTGCTCTTGCGAAATCCACCCTTGCTGAACTGCATTCCCATAATAATCAATTATGCCCCAAAATCTATCACCATATTCAGTACCTTCTAATCCAGATGCAGAATATATTTCATTACTTACAGTAAGCCCTCGTTGAGTTGGAGGAAAAGGGTTACCTTGCATGGTAAACTTATTGTAAGCGTCTACATATTTCTGAACGTTATCAGTAGATAGAATTTCTTTGACATTAACGGACTGTATGTCTTTTTCAGTCTCACTAGTAAATTCCAAGGAGTCGCTGGTAGAAGTTTTTAAAGAGGTAGCTGAGCTAGATTCTAATGTTTCACTTGAATCAGAAGTATCCTCTTTCTTGGTAGCAGTTGTAGTATCACTAGAAATTTTAGACATACTTTGTTTTTCATGAGTATTGCACCCTACTAAGAATGTTAAGGATAATAAAGTTGCGCTTAACATAGCAGCATATCTCATTCTTTTCATAATATTCACCCTTAAATTATTTAAAAAACATCATGACAATTGTTCCACACTTTAATAGTAACCTAACAATATACTCGCAACCGGATTACTTTCTAGAAAAGAATTACGCAGGAGTTATTGAAATAAGAACAAAATATGTTCCATGTACCAATCCAGAATACTATCTGAAAAACATCCCAACTAAATACAATAAAAATACAAGCTTTATTTTATCGTATCAAAATATGGCACTTTATCAATTTCAATTTTCTTCTGAATATACATGAGATTTGACTACTAGTTTGAATGCTTATTCAGCCTAACAAGTGAGGTAGCTCATTTTACAAGCTCTTAAAATAAAAGTCAGCATAAATAGTACAACGTCTTATCTAATCAATTTCCCACTCTCAAATTCTTCTTGAACTGTATCTATCCAAATCATAAGCTCTTGGCATCCATGACCTTTCCCTCTAACTCTTTTCTTTTGTTGTTTTTTTCGATGCGATTATATTCTGTATGCTCCAATAATTCTACAATTTCAAATATCTGATTTATACGGCTCTTTATAATTTTAGTATTGCTATAAGACTTGGGAGATCAGTTAATTATTTCAGTACAAACTTTTTATTATCCTTCAGCCGTTTTAAAGAATACTAGCTTTTTAGACTTTATATTATGCTTTTAGCGATTTCCTAAGGTATTGAATAAGAGCAGATAACCTGCAAAGTCTCCCCATCTTTTTCGATTTTTTTTACGATCACCTAACAAATTTCCCCACTCAAAATCCTGATCACTTTTTTTATAAACATAACGAATCATTGGTTCTAGTGTAGACATGTAAGCATTATGTTGTGCTGAACGAGAAGCATCAACACTAATCCGTTCATCTTGTGTTTGGAGGGCCCATTTAGAACGGACTATTACATACTTACTTGCTTCATCTATTAAATCTTCCCATAATGTACGAAAATCTTCGTCCTCTTTATCAGCTTGTCTCATAATGCCATTATAAATTTCTAACGCCTCATCAATTCTCATAGCACTATCTTGTTGTAAATAATTTTCAAAAGTAAAATTAATCATTTAAACATCTCCAATTTCATTAAACATCTAACTGCTGTAAATTTATCAATACTTATTTTATCTATATCTTTATACATCAAATTTCCGCCTCTAGTAGGCAACAATAAGTTTTCCTGGTATAGCATAAAATTTCATTCCTATCTCAAAAATACTTATAGTCAATTCATTAAGCAGCTTTTCGTTTTAAAATAACGAAATTTCTAAAATTTTTTTCCGCTATTTTACCCATATAAACAGTTTTAAAATCGACTTCGATTAATTGGGCTATTGGCAAGGTTAAGCGGTGCTCATTTTCAAATTAGAACATATCTTTGATTATATCTTCTCTGATATATAAATCTAACCTATTGTTTAATAGGTACTCAGACTTTTTTATTTAGATCAATCGTTAAAGTGTGAACATTTCCATTAATATTTTGCCCCACATCCTTCTATTTATTCAAATTCGATATTTTCTCACATATATTAAACCTTGATTATGCAATCACTTAATTTCATATTTAATTAAGGAATCGGTTTCAGTATTTTTTTCAAAGCTGAAATACTTTTTTGTTTCTGTATCATATTCTAGAACGGGAATATTTTTTGTAGCCAAAACATTGCCATCAATAAAGAAATGACTTTCTCCATCCCAATATACTTTTCCGGCATACGATAAATCTTTCGATACCTCAGTGCTCCAAACATGTCCAGCGATAATATCTTTGTAAAAAGACCCCGTTTTAGGTGGATACATATTAGTAAATTCTTCGTCAGCAGTAGCATACTTCCAGAGTCCATCCGGGTACTCAGCAATTCCAGCATGAACGAATATTTGATTATCGGTTTCAATAAAACGTGAAGCGGCGTCTTTTTTATGTAGCCATTTTATAAGACCCGTTTTATTGCCTACAGACTTGATTGCAGCAATCAAGTCCTGCACCATAGCACGTTTTGACTTACCGTCTGCATTCTTAACTATGATATTGTACTCCTCTGGGTTATCTCTAAAAAAACTTTTAATTGTGGAAACACCACCACTACTCAAATAACCAAATAAATCATTATCTTTTTGTTCTAACCAATTCATAAAGGCTTCATCATGATTGCCCCACAACACTTTTATCTGCTCTGGGTATTTCTGTTCTAGTTTCATAATCTGTTTTAATATACGGTAGGAATCTTTACCACCATCAACATAATCTCCTAATAAATATAACTGATTCTCTTTTGAAACACTCAAATCAATTAATCGTAATACTTGTCTAAAAGCTTTATAGCAGCCATGTATATCACTAACAGCATAAATTTTTGCCATAACTGTTACTCCTTTGTCAAAAAGTGTATTGGATAGTGAATAACTTATTTCCAGAAATTTTAGTTTATCAAAATTAAATCCACATCATTGCACAACTAGAGATAGAATAGCAGACAAAATTTCACTCAATCTAAACTCAAAAAATTGAAATATATTTTGATGCTCATCATAAAAGTCTTCAGATCAGTTTGTCACTCAAATGTTTATTCTCCTCGTTGCAAGTACAATCGTTCCAATGTTTTCTTCTTACTCCAATCAGCTTTTGTCACACTTACCTATCACTAGACTATTTCTAAAACTTTTGAAGTAATACGTGTAGTTACTTCTCCTTTGCCAAGAGGTTCAAGAACAAACACAGCCGATAGGCCTACCTGTAATCGCACGATTTCTAGGACATACAATTTTTCGTTATCTCGTCTTAAAGACAAGCCACTATTTTCATTCTTTCTTTCTAACCACACTTTTCGATTTTCATCAATTGTTAAAATATAAGTACTTCCTGATTCAGTAAAAAAAGTATATTTTCCTTGAAGGCTTTGCTCATTAATTTCGTTCATATTTTCCTCCACCTTAATAAAAATAATTTTCAAGTTGATTGATCCTCGATCGAATCTTCTTGCCTTGTTTGATACTATCGTATTTAAAATTAACTATAGAGATATACTCACTCTTATCATACTTATACTTTGAGTGCTTATGTCTCTTTGAAATTATGTCCTCTTCAATTAGCATTTCCAACAATCTCAAAATAAGCACTAGACAGTGCTTTAAGGCACTCTACATCTGCGCTGAATGCCATCAGTCTCTGATTTCCCGAAAGTCCTTTTTTTCTTTCGATTCGAGACAAATTGTTACATATTTTTTCAAAGTATAGATTATCGCCACCATAAATTCTAAAAGTAGCCAGTCAATGTAAAATTCTTTTTAAAATTATCACATTAACTTTTTCAGTCAAAAAACTATTTTATGAATATAACTATACAAGCAGACTAAGTTAACAAAATTACTATTACATCCTTAAAAGAAAACGAAATAATAATCAAGCTAGCAGCTGCGATTACTATTAAAAATCTAAAACATTGTAATAAACTAGGATATTTTTAAAAGTTATCCTTATTTTTTGAAAGTTTGAGGTAAGAGAAGAGAAATTTGTTTTTCTTTTAATACATTCTTGTAGCAGATAATAGAATTTCATTCATTTCTGCGGTTTACGAAAGAATGCGATTATACTTTCAGTATGACTTTTACTTCAAAATATAGAACAAATAATGCTAAAATTGCTCCTGTAGTTCCAAAAAGTATTTTTGTTGTGGTAAAGCAATCGTTAAAATTAGTCGTACAGCGAATACAAAGACTATATTCTCTTAAAATTTATCGCTTATTTTAAAAATCCCTTTATTTTATTTACTAGCACAACAATTATTTTCAAGTAAGGAAGCAAGGTCATTTTTTGACCTCGCTAAGTTTGTCTATTTAATAATGTCATTAAAAAATCGAATCTTTTCCATGTTCACCAAATCATCCTTGTAAAATTCTAAATTTGTTAAGTCAAGTTTCTCACAAAGTATTTTAGTCATCCATTTTCCTCGTTCTTCAATTAGCAAATTGACATTCCGGTAAAATTGCTCAAAGTCATCTATTTTTTGGGGATATACTCCATTTATAAAAATGCCTTCTTTATCTTCTAGATGTCCTTTCCAAAGTTCTCCTACAGAATAATCTTTGTTAACATATGTCTGTAAGAAATATTTATTAATAAATGCTTTCCAAGCCTCTTCTCCTTCAATACCTATTGCCATGAACAAATCATATAGTACTCGAAGCGTGATATCCCAATAGTCGCGGAATGCTTCACTCGATCCACGTGCTATATTTAATTTACTTGGAATAACTGTAAAATTACCCAAAGTATCAGTCATTCGAGCAAATAAATTAAAATTACCCCAAATTTTATATTGTTCTTTATAAAATTCAAATTCTGTAATATTTAACAGACCTGAATCTGCTTCCTCCGCCCATCCGCTTAACTTATTAGCTATTTTAGGTTCCTCGTTAAATGTCTTTTTGTTTTCGTTGCCGAAGGGAGCATAGGGTATTTTTTTTGTTGGCCCTGTTAATAACAAAGGTGTAAAAGTTGTTAAAAAGGAATTCATATGATCTCCTTTTATTACAGACTTTTCTTCATCTTGCCATTCCAATACCTGATAAATTGGAAATACTACTCTATCTGTATCCTTATCCATACCCTTTTCAATATTTTCATCTTCGTATATTTTTTTAAAGAATCGGTAAATGTATTAGATTTAGCTTTATTTAACTCCTTCGTATATTTGTATTTTAGCCATGATTTTAAGTGAGAAGTATCATCAGTATCAGCGTTCGGAAATATTTCGCTCTTGTAAAATTGTTTAAAGTCAAATTCCCATGGTGGAATTCCATTTTCATCACAAGTTTTTAACCATATTTTTACCCATTCCGTACTGTTCATCGCATTTTCTCCTTTGTATTTATATAAAATAAAAAGCAATTAAGCCTTTTCTCTTAGTGTAAATTCAATTATTCAATCTATTATTTTTCTTTCATTAGATATTCTACAATCATGTAGTAGATAATCACCAAAGCTTGCTCTAATGTAAAAACATCATAAATACTACACAGTTCTGGCTTGCTCAATGCTTTAGCAAACTTATTATAATCTTGCAACAATTCTATTGCTTGATCTTCAATCTTATCTTCAACCTCATGCTCATCATTAAAAACATAACTGAAATTATAGTTTTCCAAAGCTTCATAAGTTCCGTTGCATAAACGGTTTGTTTTATTGTGCTACGTGTAAATAAATCTACTGACATAATAAATATCTCCGTTATAACCTTAGTTAGTGTATTTCTTAAAAAATATTGAAAAAGTTTGTTAGCGAGTATCTATTCAGTTGTCAAAGATCGCCATCCTAAAATTCTCCTTTATTTCTCCTTTTTATATCTGAATAATACACCTTCTTACAAACCGTTGTCAACATCTATTTCTCCATTTAATTGACATTTTTTTGAATAAAAAAGAACTCCTAATGAGTTCTGGAAATTACAAAACTATAATAAATCATTTACTTCAAGCTTGATCATTATTTCATTAACAAATTCTTTGAGCACATTCTTAGTTTCTGCAGATATATCTTTTTGGTCAAAACTATCCAATATTTCAAAAATTACAGTCTCTACAGAAATATCATTTTTATTTTGAAATTCATATATGGCCAGTCGTAAAACAAATTTAATCGCTGAACCAATAGTTACATAATTAGTATTGACACTTTTTTGTATCATTTTTTTTAATTCTTCAATTTTAGGTTCTATATTCTTAGAGATTTGGAATTTAGGTCGTAATGCCCCAGAAGAAATTTCATACTCTTTATCAAGAGTTATTGGTAAATTAAGTATCTTGTTCCAATCAGTTTCTTTCCATGTATCATAAGTATCTAAAATTGCTTTTGACAATACTTCACCCTTAGTAAAATTAATTTCATTATGCTCTTGGTAATATTCTTTCAGCAATTCAAGCATTTCTGCTGTTTCATAAGCAATTCTAACTTGTAATTCCATTTTCACCATCTCCTATTCTAAGTTGATATCTTTATTTGTTAGCTAGATTTTTAATTACACCTATTCCACCCGACTGATTCTCCATTTAATCTCAACATAAATATATACCATAAAATCATGAACTTCAAATATATTTCTCAATACAAATAGCTATTTGCATATTCCATATGAACAAATTACATTATACATCCCCGATATCGTCCCAATTTATAAAAAAAGACACCCTCCAAAAAATGGAAAGTGTCTGGAATCGTTGGTATAACAACGATTAACGCTTAGAGAATTGAGAAGCTTTACGTGCTTTTTTAAGACCTGGTTGGCAGTTCCGTCGCTTCAAACAATATTATTGAATGTCAAAAAGACCAAATCAACAAGCATTTGAAATAATCAAATCAATTTGGATTTCAAGCACTTGTAACCATAGTTCGTAACCAAAAAACATCGGCATATCAGCATCACTACAAATTTTTAATTCTTCCACTACATAACTCACATATTTAAAATCGAAGCGAAATCTTTAACCATTGCTAATACTATCCCAATTGGCAGGCAGTTTTGCCTCAGCAAATACCTGCTGTGGAGCTTAGCCTTTTGCAAAATGGCGCAAACCATTTTGCATTTCCCCCCATATCTAACAGGGAGTACAAAAACATCGAAAAACTACAAAAAACAACGCTGAAACCTTGGGGTAAAAGTACCTTCAGCACTTCAGCCAAATGTGACCTATAGGCTAAACAGTTCACACTTTTATTCAATGCGTTTCATTGGATTTTAAATCAAATCAGTCGACGGTATTTAGTTGATCGTCCTTGCCCGATTTTCTCGATTTTACCTGCTGTTTGCAGCTCTGATAATGCACGTTCGATCGTTCTTCGGCTGATATCAGGCAACAGAACTTCTAAATCTGCTCGGCTAAGCGGATCAAATGATTTTTGCAATTCTTCCAACAGTCTTTCGGTCGGTGTCAGTTCACGATTAATCACAACTTCAAAACGTTCTGAAAAATCTTCATAAGCTTTTAAAATAATTCCCAATAAGTAGCGGACAAACGGCGTATAATTTTGTTTATTTTTCAGCCAACCAACGGAACTTGCCTGCAACGCTTCATAGTAAGTTTGTTTCGACTTTTCAGTCAACATTTCGATACTGATATACTTTCCTACCAAATAACCAGACTTGTACAACAGCAGTAATGTCAGTAAGTGCGACATCCGACCATTTCCATCACTAAGATAAAAAGTCCAAAACAAAGCATGGGATCAATAATAATGGGTCAATTTCTGCTTTCTGGATCGCTTGATTATATTGATAACACAAATTGCCCATTAAATCGGGTGTCAAATAAGCAGGTGCAGGCACAAACCGAACGCACTCATTTCCGTCCAAATCTTTTTCAGTGATAACATTGTCGCTGCTTTTGAATTTCCCCTTATAGCTTTTAGCCGAGTAATTATAAAGATTTTTATGCAGCGTCAAAATATCATTGGGCACGACATTGATATTTTCATAGTTGTCATGGATCAGTTTTAAAACATCACGATACCCTGCGATCTCTTCTTCATCTCGATTACGCGGTTTGACTTTCTCTTCCACGATTTGTTTCAAACGGCCATCTGTAGTCGCGATCCCTTCAATTTTATTAGAAAATTCGGTACTTTGGATTAAAGCCATATCCGTCAGTTTACTTAAAATTCCCGGCTTTGTCGCGAGATGCAGCTCCTGCTTGCCTTTATAGTCATGGATCTTTGTCAGCATATTCAGCAAATCATGACTAAGCGACAACTTTTTCAGCTCTTGATAATTGGATTCTTTCACCGCCATCCACCTCTTTTCTCCGCCATTTTATATCATTTGGCGGAGAAAAAATTACGTTCGATCGTACTCTTCTGCATATTCTTTTATTTGAGTTTCTTTTCTATACTGTTCCAAACCTTTTTTACATTCTTTTAAATAAGATTTGTGATTCCCCACTCAAAATCCTGATCACTTTTTTTATAAACATAGCAAATCATTGGTTCTAGTGTAGACATGTAAGCATTATGTTGTGCTGAGCGAGAGGCATCAACACTACTGACTTCAAACTTTTCTTCTGACTACTTCACTTGCTTAGATTTGCGGCCGATCCAAAATAACAAAATAAATTGAAGAAACAAAGCAATGCTCAACGTAATAATGAGAACAATTTTTCCTTGTTGTGTGGAAAAATCAAAGAAGTTTGAAAATATTGGTACACGAGAAAGAATACCCAATAATGCACTTGTGCTTAAAACAGGCACAAACGGCAACCAAAGTTTTTTGTCAGCCTGCTTTGATAAAATATACCCGATAATAAGCGCGATTATTAAAATAACAACACTTCCCAAGAGGCCATTAAAATAAACTTTTAACGAGGTAGAAATGCGCATACTCAGTGCTATTCCTCCGATAAATAAAAGAGCTCCAAGAAGCGCTGCCGTCACTTTGAAAAGTCGTTGAGACTGATAGATGCTTTTTCCTAACAACCACAAAGCTGCAACCGAGAAAAATCCTACATAAATACCTGTGACAAAAAAAGTTCCCAAATCAAAAGCTGTCGTTGGATTGATTAGGCTCGGTAATGCTGAAAATAAAAAATAAGCCCCTATTGCATAAATGACCAACTTACCCGTATCTATAAGATTGACGGACAACTGCTGCAAAATTTCGTCAGCAAATTCTTTAGGATTTTTACCAAAATATTCTTCAGCTGTAATATCACTTTTTTGTGCATCTAAAATGTCTTGTAAAATACTTAGTAATACTTCCTCTGTTTGCTGCTCATCTCGCAAAAAAGACATTGTACGCACATAGACCAAAAGATCACCGTAATACTCTTCATTTACTTTTGTCAGCTTAGTTTGCAAGTCAGCATTTAATTGGATTAAATCTTCAGTTTTCATTTTTTTCATCTCTTTCTATTAAAGAATCTACGTTGCTTTTTAGCTGTTTCCACTGCCGAATGAAGCTATTTTTTTCTTTTATTCCTGCTTCAGTTAAAAAATAATACTTTCGCTGGGGACCATCCGGAGAAACTTCCATACGTCCTTCAATGTATCCTTTTTTTTCCAGAGTAAGCAATAACGGATAAACTGTTCCCTTGGGAATTTCCGCAAAACCAAAATCTGCTAATTTTTCACTTAATGTGTATCCATATAAAGATTCTTCAGCCAAAAGAATCAAAATACTACCAGACAAAATTCCTTTTAACATTTGCGATGATGATTTTTGAGCCATGTCGTCTCCTATCTAACTTGTTTTACAATATAGTCACAGTATAAAGATATTCAACTAGTTTGTAAAGCAAGATAGTGCCTTTTATGAATATATCTGAGTAAAAAAGTACATCTGCAATCTTACCGGCTGTAACAAAATATTTAATTGTTGGCATTACAGATTGAAGTGCTGAATTTACAATTTTTTGATTATCGTAGCGGCAAAAATAGACCTGCTGTAATATTTTTTAAGCAATCCAATTCGATAGCAATTATTTAGCAAGTAAACAAAAAAAGACACTCTCTCGTAATGAGAAAGTGTCTGAAACGTTTCAGTTGAATGGTACTCGATTTCTTGCAAAATCTCCGTCCCATACTGCATTCGTAAGCGAATAAATTCGCAACAACTCCAGCAATTAACGTTTTGAGAACTGTGAAGCTTTACGGGCTTTTTTAAGACCTGGTTAGCCCAACCATTTTTTCAAACAGCTTCACAATACTTTAATAGCAACGATTTAGAGAGATAAAAACATGAAAAATTTTATTGACTTTCAAATTATTTGAAAGCAATGGTGTCAATTTTCTGCGAGCCGATTCAATACTATCAAATACATATACCTATACTATGAACAATAAATAAAGGTCTCTCATATATGACTGATAAGTCTTTTCTTTTATTGATTTTTTTCTTAACATCTAATTTGATTACTCTTTTTCAGAGAAAAAGCTCCCCCTAATTTCTAACAGTAGTATGTTTATAGGGTTTCGTTACCGATTGAATAATTAGCCATTACCAATATAACTTCAGATTTTTCAACAGTAGCAATCCGTTTTGTTGGTTCATTTTTATTAATTCGTCCACTGTTCAATTCAATATTCTGCAAATCAAAAGCGTCGACGTATTCCTTAAAATTCATCCAAAATTCTTGAACATCGTTTGCGATATTTTGAACATAATCATATAGATCACTGTCTGAATCAATAAACTCAATGCGCTTTGCTAACTCCTGAACTTCTTTACCAGATAAACCAAAAGCTTCAATTTTTGATTTAATTGTTCCCCTTAGTTTGGGATTTTTAATACTATCTATAATATTAGATGCAGCTTTCTTAGAGGTTTTATCGGCTATACCGTCAAAATTATCTCTTGTTTTTTGATTATCAGCATTGATTTTTTCAATATGCCGCTCTAAAACCTGTTGGAATTTTTGACGATAATCACGTATTTTTACCTCGGCTTTAGCTTCACTATATTCCTGTGTTGAATAAACACTCGCTACTTTTGATTCATTCAATCGTCGCTCTGCATCAGAAATCGTGCATTCTTTAATTTTATCCATATCAATAATAATTGTTTCATTACTGATGTCCTCACCATTAACATCACGATAAATCATTTTTAAAACAACGATAGCATTACCAATATTTTTTGAAAAACTGATATCATCATAAATTGGATCAAGAACTCGATGAACTCCTTGTTGAACAGTATCGTACATTCGTTTATTCGCCATATCATAATCAGCAGAATGAGAGTCAGCAGATACACCAACATTCATGATTTGTTTTGATTCGTTATCCAATACCATTTTTTCCGTGGCTTTGGAAGCTTTCGTAGCATTTTTCTCTTTCAGTAAAGCTTCAGCATATTCTCGATACTCAGGTAGAACAAAATCATCAAATTCAGTATCACTATAAATACCTTTCATCTTTTCCCCTAAGCGCTGTGTCATTTTCAAAATTGATTCAATTGCTGAATAAGTTGGGAAAGTGTAGATATCAATCTGTTCTACTTGACCATACTCACGAGGACGATCGATTCGACCGATTCGCTGTTCTAGTTGCATTGGATTGTATGGTACATCCAAATTCATTAAAACAGTCGCATCTTGCAGATTTTGCCCTGTAGAAATCGTGTCGGTTCCAAGCAAAATATTGATTTCGTTTTCTGAATTAAATAATTCTGTCTGCAATTTTGATTTTGGTGAAAAACGATTTAAAATAGCATTCTTAGAGTAGTGATCCATGCCAATTTTATTATCATCAGGATTACCAGTTACTACACCGATGTTATCTAAGTCAAATTTTTTCGATTCTTTGACCTTATCAGCGTAATACAGAATTGTATCGCGGAATTGGCTCACTAAAATGACTTTATTACCTTTTTCTCGCTCAATGATTAAACTTTGCAAAACCGTTTCAAATTTTTCATCTTTACGTAAAAAATTCTTTTCAACTTCATCAATCATACTTTGCAAAACAGCCAAATCCTTAACTGCATAAGCTTTTAACGTATTAAAAACTCTCTTAGAAGATTTAACTGTCAGACTTTCAATTTGACCAGTAATTCGCTCGATATATTTTCGACGATTTCGATTTGATTTTTCTTGAAATTCACGAAATTGATTTGGCAGTTGATCTTCGTCTTCTTCATTCTTAATGTTCAACAACAATCCCAAATTATTTGAAAAATATTCATCTACCTTATAAGCATGGGATAGATAATTTTTCAATCGATCTAAGTACTTGCCGGATGTTTCAATTGCGTCAAAATCCTTAACAAACTGCTGAGTCTTAGTTTGAATCGCCTTCAAAGAATTTACGAAAGACAGCCAACTAGAATCAGCACGTTTTAATAGCATTAATTTCAATCTGCCTGGCGTCAATTCATTATTACTATCTTGAACAAAGAAACGTAGTGTATCCATATATGGGAAATGTAGATTATCGATTCTTTCAAAGTTATTGCTGAAAATTTGTTCTTTCACCGGCTCGAAGGGAACTTCAATCGTTGGAAAAAAACGTTCAGCAAAAGTAACAGATTCGCCACCGTATGTTTTCCTTGTCCGCTGCAAGAATAAATCTTCCCAAAATTCAGCAAAGGCTTTATTATCATTTGCCAACGCTTTAACTGCTTTTCCACGTGCTCCGAAAGCAAAATAAGTACGATAAGTACGATCAAGTGGGATGTTATCTACTTCTAGAAATAGTGAACCGATATTAATCACATCCTCACGCTTGTTGTTCCAAGGTGTCGCCGTCAACATGATTCCTTTCATATTATGAGCCGAATGCGAAAAGACATATTCCGCATGACGATATGCTGCAGTAGTTCTATTTTTAAATCCTTGATGTCCCTCATCAATTACAATCATTTGATAAGTTGCAGCAATCAGATCCAACTCAGCTGGTTTCATTAGAGCAAATGTTTCCCGATTGATGAATTTAAAATTACTGTAGTCAACATCTACAGCATCTAAATCCGCTTGCCATTGTTCATGTAATTTTTTATCTGCAATAATGATTACTTTTAAATGAGGGTTAATTTTTTTCTCTAAGCGTATTACGCCAGCTGTTGTTCGTGTCTTGCCTAACCCTACCCCATCTGCTAATGTTGCAGTACCAAACTGCATTAGCTTGTTCTGAATTTTTAAAATGCCTTCACGTTGATGCGGATATAAAGTTTCCCAAATTTTATCGTCATCTAATTGAGCATATGGACGAGCAAACATATTCGCAAAATCATAATAAGTTTCAGAAACTGATTTATAGCGTTTAGATTGCTGTATATCTGGATAGATTTGTTTGATTGTCTTGATTAGTTCATCTGAAAAAACATCGACTTCATCTGAGAACCAAATCGATTTGAACCACTCATGCAAAGCATTAAAACTATCAGCGGAATAGACATTTAATTCGGTATTCCCTTGCAGACCATTTCTAGAAAAGTTTGAAGAACCAACTAACGATTCACCAGAGTAGTCATTTTCTTTACCATAAAACATATAACTCTTCGCATGGAAATAATTTGCTTCACCAGTATAAACTTTGACTTCAATCCGCTTTTGTTCCAGCCAATCAATAAATTTCATCAAAAACAGCTGATCTTCTTCGTTCAAATACCGAATTTCGTTTTGAAAATGATTTTTATAGTCATTTTTCAGTTCGTCATCATTCAGTTCACTGATATAAAAACCAGCTTGAACAGTATTTTTGGTCAGTTCATTCGTCTCATTTCCCATCAAAATGCTCATATGACCATCACGTACTTCCATAAACTCAGTGAAAGTATCTTTGATTAGTAGCAAGCCGGATATATAAAAATATCCGACTGCTAAATCAAACCGATCAACTTTATTTTGGCTAAGCAAACGATTGATTGCAAATTCCATAGAAACATTGCGATTATCAACTACTCGGCTTTTATAAAGAGCTTCGTATTCTTTTGTCACTATTCTTCACCTGCTTTAAGACGATCATATACTTCAATGATGCGTTGAGCTTCTTCTTGGACAGCTTGCTTGCTTTTTTTTCCTTCAAAAGTTTTCATCAAAGCAATAATTTCTTCTCTTGATAACTCAAAATCAATGAAGATTCTTGCATTCAGTTCAGCAATAAGCTCATCAATACTCATTTTGGAAAAAAAGCTATCATCTTTAATGACACTATTTAATCTAACGTACATCTCATCGTTATTTTTTTGAAGCAACGTCTTCGAAATTTGTATTAACTCATTTGTGTACTTAAATTCATTTATAATTGGCATTGGTGTTTGTTTAACAAAACTTATGCTAACATGCTTATCAATCACATTTCGAAGTAGAAAATCATAAATATAGCTATTCATTATACCTAAGTAAAACAACTTTTCTTTCAAAGTAGTATTATCTTCACTCTGTACATTCATCGAGTTGACTACAACTGATTTTTCCGGTAAAAGTGTTGCTATTACTGTTCGTTTATCCGTGGCTCTAGCAACATCTCTATATGCAATTCTGAAATCTTTATACATGTTTTTCGATCTTTTTTCTGCATTTTCTATTTTCATGAATATTGATGGTTTATTCGTTATTTTAAATTGATGAACATCCTTTCCTCCGTAAACTGGAACCGAATCATCATCATCATCATCGTTCAAAATTGATGAAAAGTTTGTTTTATTAATGCCCTGAGAAAAATTCAGTAAGTTACTTTGGTGTAGTGGTGGATACTTAGTTTTTAATTTTTTATAAATACTAAATTCTATCTCAGACCGCGGTTCGAATAATGATAATTTTTCCGGTTCAGTATCATAAACGATATTAATCGGATAACTTAATTTTTTATCATCTTGATAAACGTCCATAATTTCATTTTTGTAAAAAAAAGCATCAAAGTGAGTTACTTTACCGGCACCTTTAGCAAATGTCAGCACTGCAAACTTATAACTACTATGAACAAATTCAAAAATCTTTTTGATATTCTCAAATGAAAGAAATTCAAAAATATTACACTTTTCAAAAATCAAATGTCGAATCCCTGTTGAACCCAAATCTGTCATAACATTATCCGGAACTAAAATAGAAATTCGGACATTATTCTTAACTAATTGGGTACTTCTTTCAATGAAATATCTGTATAAGTTGGGTTTACCTCCAGTATTGACACCCAGAACTTTCCAACTTTGATAAATATAACTATTTGATTTTTTGTAAAATTTATTCATTTTTGCAAAACGTTCATTATATTTTCCCCACTTCTGTTCAATAGCAGGAAATTTTGCAAATAATTGTTTTTTAACAGCATCCTTTTCTTTCTTTTTTAACGAATTGTATCCTAAACTATACTTGGAGAAAAATTCGTCACTATTTGACTTTACTTCGTCCCATGGGGGATTCCCAATCACACAATCAAACCCAGCATTCTCCTTCAACTTCCCATCTTCACCAAAAAATACTTCCGGCAAATTAACTTCCAAAGCCTCCACGTGCAAAAATTGTGTCTCGCCATTCAGAATCGGCTGTACATATTGTAACAAAGTCCGCTGCAGCTCTTGTCGTTTGCTTTCATATTTTGGCGATTGTTCACGTTTCAGCTTCAAAAGCGCTTTGATTTCTTTTTGATAGTTCGTATAGATTATTTCGCGCTCATAAAAAGGTACAGAGTTCATCAATGAGTTTTGATGGATCAAAGTATTACCGATTAGTTCAGGTAATTTTTGATTAACTGGACGGTGCTGTAGAGATGAAAGCATCAACGTCAGTGACGAAATTAAAATCGCTTTGTAATCGATGTCAACGCCATAGACCATATTGTGCAGAATATATTTTTCCCAAGCAAAACTGCCCTCATCACCAGCTTGCATCATCGGATATTTTCCTCTAACCATATCAGTTACTTTTAATCCAACAAGTGCATCATGCTTCTCAGCTAGCTGTCTAAAAGCACCACGCAAGAATGATCCCCCACCAGCTGTCAAATCTGCTATTTTCATGTCAAACAAGTAATCCAACGTTTTGATAATTTCAGCTTCTTTACCGTCTTTTATAGCTTCTTTGACGTCTGCAATACGGTTTTGGAATTCAACTTCAACAGTCTGCTGTACCATGTATTGAACGAATTTTTCGTCGGTATAGTAAGCTCCTTTATTCTTCTGTTCCTGCAGATCTTCTCCATAAAAAACAATCGGCTTACCATCTTCAATTTTGATTTGGACATTTTGCGACATGGAATTTTCGTATTGTTTTTCTAGCGCTTCCGGCGGCACATCTTCAAAACGAAAAGAATAGTTTTCGCTTGATGTATCGATCCAAAATTTCGCCCACATTTCAGCATCGTGTTCAACAATCAACTTTTCGATTTCTGTCGTTACCTCACCGATTGATGAAGCAAATAGATCACCGCCATAAACTGTTTGAAATTGTCGGGTCGCTTTATCTTGAAGTTCAATCAAACGTGTTTTGCTGTCATCTTTCATTTTTATTTTACTAGTAACATCATATTCGTCTTCATCAAATAAGCTTATTTCAACATAATCATCGTATTTTTCAATCACACTTTTCTTTTTGTTCAGCTTATAGATTGCTGATTCAGTTGATTTATCCAAGTTTGAATAAATTTCAACCGTTTCTTTGATTGCTTCATCTAACGTACCTCGTCCAACGCCTAGCGCGATTCCGCTCAATTCGAAAGGACGCACTTCATCTTTGCCATAATAAGCTTCGATAAACCGGCGCATCAGCTGACGCAAGATCATTGTATCAACCACGTTCGACAAAACTGCTGTATAAGATTCGTCTTCGACCAACTGCGCTAAAGCATTTGTAACGATGTATGCTCGAGCATTATCAGAAACCAATGGAGCTAGTTCGTTTTTATAAGGTTTAGATGTGATTAACTCTGATAATTTTTTTCTATACAAAGCTACCATCATCAAGAAGTGATTCGTTAGTTCACGTTTGAACACATCTTTCAATCCATGAATGACATACCCACCCCAAAAATCATCTTGTTCAACTGTGATAGAGCTATTTTTCAGCATATTGAAATTATCTAGATACAAGACTTTCCCAATTGTTTCTTCATTAAGGTCCAACCGCTCATCACGATTGCCGTTTCTCAGCCGGAATAATACAATTCTTTTTTGTCCGACAAATCCGGCAATTTCCGCATCAAACGATCCACCAAAACTCACTGCAAGTTCCTCTACTCGTTTATGCAACTTCCGAATATCCATTGTTTTTGTCTCTAGAGTCAAGTCAGATACAGTTTTTAAAGCCAATACCGCGCTTGTTTTATCTGGGATTTTATCAGTAAACAACATACGCCATTCACTTTCTGGTTCGTTTGGATTACGTCCTACTGAGTAACCCAAGTAATCGGCAACTATCTGTATTGATTGCTCATCTGCGGTCAAACTTTTTAACATATCCTCGATTTCCATTTTTAGTTTGCTCCTCTGCTCCTATTCGTTCAAATAACCTTTAAATTTTATTTTCTGAGGTACCTATCTTTATAGCTGGCTATTCCCAAGTCAGATTTCTTACCACATCCTATGGTCAATCTTGAAGAATTAACTTAATATTGAGCCGAGTTGCAACTTTCCCCTTAGATAGCCCTATCCGTTGTCGGTTCAACCTCAATTGATCACCTAGCGGCATATCATCAACCCTTAAATTCAATTAATTTTACTTTTCAAACCAATCTTCAAGCTGATCAGCACTAATTTTATTGGACAGATTAATTAACGCCGGTCTTAACGTCTGAATTGTTTCCACCAACTCTTCCCCACCAAATAATCCTGTAAATGACTTATCTGTCAGCTCTTCAGATAAATGATTAATTAATTCGCCAGTTTTTTGTTGATCTGCCAAGATATTAATTAGTTTCCCCACTAAATATTGATCTTCAAAATTACTATCTGCAAAAAAATCATACTTATCGACTTCTCGTGTAACTATTTTAATCATATCATCTTTTTTCTCATAATTAAATTCACCAGCTACATCCATATACTCGATGATACCGCTCGTAATAACGGTGACTGCCTCATCTTTCTTCTGTTTAGATAATTCATCGGCAATCGGTAAATTTTTTATCTGATCACTTACCATTTTTTGAATTTCTTCTTGAATGACTTCTTGCTGCAGTTCATAAAAATAATCATCCATAAACTCTTCACATGGATAACCAACTTCATTTTCCCATGCAGGATTTTTAAATTCCCCAGTGTAAAACTCTTCTTTGATTGCTTTCACAACTTCAGGATGTTCTTGCACAATCCTGTTCTGTCCTTTTAACTGCAAATAGTCCGAAATATATTCTTCAACGTCACCAAAGTAAAACCAGCCTACTGGTTTCCCACTAATACTCGATAATTGATTAATGACACTTTCAGGGGCTAACGCATAACCTTGAACATACGAGCTGATTGTTGGTTTCTTTATCCCCAAGCGATTGCCCAACTCTGTAAAGGACAAATTCATACTCTCTTTGATTTCTTTGATTCGTTGTCCTACCTTCACTTTATCCGGTTGTAATAAACCAAACATAGATTACTTCCTCCTTGTCATTTTTACTCATTATATCACTCGTATAAAATTTCGTATATATTTTTTACTAATTCTCTTGACTTCGTATAAACAAACGTATAAAATACAAATCATAGATGGCCGTCTATATTTTTTAAACCAATCGTATAAATTATCGTATATCCAAGAAGGAGGGCTATTATGCCAATTAAAATCAATGATCTTACTTTACCAAAAGAAAAACTCGAAAAAGAATACCAAGTTGTCAATGTTACTCGCTGGCAAAAAGACGGAGAAATTTTAGGTTGGAGTTATGAATGTATCCTACCAAAACTCCGCTACGAAAAAATCAGTGTCAAAGTCAAATCTGAAAATCCCGTGATTACTCCGGAAGAACTTACCCAACAAGGTTTAGCCATGGTTACATTTGCCAATTTAGTGATTGCACCTTGGGGTCGCTCTAACGGTCAATTCGTTAGCTATGGATTATCAGCCACGGCAGATGTGGCAACTTTGATTCCGAAAAAACAAGGCTCCACTACGCAAAACTAATTCCCCTGTGGGGTTGTTGGGTGGTTAGGACGGGAACGGCGGGGCAGCGCCCACAGAGCCGTTTCTGTCCTTTAAAACCGCCCAATAAACACATAGGCTGGAAGGACTGCTTTGCAGGACTTCCCCTTAACTTGATTTATAGAACAACATCAGGCGAAAAATGATGGTTCTTTGACAACTGAATATACATCAAGGAGTGATGATTTTTGAAAGCTTATAATCAGAAAATCATTGAGACTCCCACGTACCTTGAAATTTATGATTATGAAGCAATCATTACTCCTAAACAAAAAACAGGAAATATTGAAACCAATCCAAAACAAAAAAAGAATTAGCTTGGCTTTATGAAGAAGAAAATCCAACTAGCAATAAAAGAAAAAACTATGATGAACTATCCGCTCAAGGACAATACGACAGCTTAAAACGAAAACAAAAATACTATCAAAATATGCGTTTTGAAATTGCCCGACTCGTAGATATGAACTTTGACAATCGATCAAAATTTTTAACCCTCACTTTCAGAGAAAACATTCAAGACATTACCTATGCGAATAATGAATTCAAAAAATTTATCAAACGACTAAACTACGAACTCTATCACACAAAAAAAGCAAACCTGAAATACCTTGCCACGTGGGAAAAACAAGAACGAGGCGCCGTCCATTATCACATCATCCTGTTTGACTTTCCTTTTATCTCTAACAATCGCCTTACTACCATCTGGGGACATGGATTTGTCAAAATCAACAAGATTGATGTCGATAGTATCGAAAATCGCGGGCGCTATATTAGTAAATACTTTGATAAGGACTTAGATTTGAAAGAGCATAAGAAGAAAGCATTCTTCAAATCCCGTAACCTCAAAGTACCCAGCGTCACAAAGCAACTCGTGGATCAACCTTTTGATACCACAAATCAAGACGTGCTTTATACCAATGAGTACCTCGTAAGACGCCCAATTTTTTACAGTGCTGTAAATGAAGGTGGAACTCCAGAACAAGTGATGGATTTTCAAGAAAGCACTGTTCGCTATACCAAGATAAAAAAATAATTCATTATTCCCTACGCAAAATTCAAAGGAAGTGAGAACATGACCGAAATGAAAATTTTACTCAGTGATGATCAGATGGGCATCATTTCTACTCAACTATCTGATTTAATCACAACTGAAATCGAAAAAATTAAGACACAGGAAAACCTGCAACACCGCTATATGAATAAAAAACAAACTTGTAACTATCTACAAGTTTCCAATAATACGTTAGATGGCTGGATTAAAGAGGGCTTGCCCCTTATTCAAATCCACGGATCAAATAGATTTGACCGTATCGCCATTGATCAATGGCTTGCAAGCCTAGCAAAATAATTCCGACATCGTTATACTCCATATATAGTATTTGATTTCGGCTCGCAAACTCGGAGGGAAATACTATGGCAATTAGCAAAACAGAAAATGAAACTTACCGTTTACGGCTTTACTATCCACAAGATATCCAAGAGATGATAGGTGTAAACAAACTTTATTCCAAAACTTTTAAAACTAGAAAGGAGGCAAAAGCAGCAGAAATCGATTTTTATGCCAAGATTAAAGAGCTACGGGAAAACAAAGAAAAGAATGCTTTTGAACTAGGTGGTGAAGCACTGTTCAAAGATTTCTATGAAGATATCTGGATTGATGCTTATACAGCTGGTTTAACTTCTCGAAACACGAAGTCCCCCACTCCTGTTACAATCGCGAATACAAAAGATATTTTTCGACTTCATATCTTACCCATGTTCGGAAAATACACATTGAACTATCTGAATCAAAACAAAGCCTTTGTTCTAAAAATCATGACACAAAAGGCTGCCGAATACGCAAACTTCAAAATACTACGTAGCTACGTTAATTCTATTTTCGATTGGGCGGAAGAGCTTGAATACATTGAACGGAATAAACTAGAAAAATCGCTCAAACGGATCAACGCTACTAAGAAAAACCAATTGCAAGAAGCTAAAAAAGAAGAAGATTTATACCTCTCCTTTGAACAACTTCAAGAATGGCTAACTGCCGTCCAAAACGATTATGAAAGTGGGCAACTGACTTTACAGGACTATGTATTATTTCTGACTACCTTCTTTTTATCTGATCGCAAATCAGAAACTTATGCCATCAAATGGAAGAATGTGAATTTCACTGCTTCCCAGATTACGATTGGTAAAGCCTTAGATAAATTCGGCAATGAAAAAAGCACAAAAGGGAATAAAACGACAATTTTCCATATTCCGAATGAACTAAAGCAATTACTTCAACAGTGGAAAGTTCAACAAAAAGAAGAACTAGCTCAATTTGAAATTGAACAAACCGAAGAACAGCTACTCTTTACCTTCTTTGATGATAAAGGGAATATCAACCAAAGGCTTCATACAGATTATTTGAACTACCGCATGAAATCCATTGAGCGACGACATAAGCACCTTACCCATGCGACCCCACATAAGTTACGCCATACTGGGGCAACTTTAGCCAAACAAGCTGGTGTCGCGCTAGAACAGATTTCTGAAGCATTGACTCACAGCGATACAAACATCACAAGAACTTATGTAAATACACCAAACGTGATTCAAATGCCTATTGGTGAAATTGCCTATCGTAAATTGTCTCAAAAAGAGTCAGACCGGAATGGTGTCAACAATGGTGTCAACTCAAAAAAAGACGCTTCGCAAAGTGAATTGCGAAACGCCTGAAAGTACTGATATGAAGCTGTTTTTAACGCTTAGAGAATTGAGATGCTTTACGAGCTTTTTTAAGACCTGGTTTTTTACGTTCAACCATACGAGCGTCACGTGTTAATAGACCAGCGCGTTTTAATGCAAGACGGAAGTCAGGATCAACTTCTAATAATGCACGAGAAATACCGTGGCGGATTGCGCCAGATTGTCCAGCATAGCCCCCACCGTTTACGTTTACGATTACATCGTAAGCGCCAGTTGTTTCAGTTACGCCAAATGGTTGGTTGATAACTAAACGTAGGTCAGCATGTGGGATATATTCTTCAACGTCTTTTTTATTGATAGTAATTTTACCAGTACCTGGTACCAAACGTACGCGAGCTACTGCATTTTTACGACGGCCTGTGCCGATATATTGAGCTTGTGCCAATGAAATTCCCTCCTATTAAATTAAGTTTGTGATGTCTAATACTTCTGGTTGTTGAGCTGCATGTGGATGTTCAGCGCCACCGTAAACGTGTAGCTTCATGCCTTGTGCGCGACCCAAAGTGTTTTTAGGAAGCATACCTTTTACAGAAGTTTCGATCAAACGACGAGAATTTTTAGCACGCAATTCACCAGCTGAAACTTGTTTCAAGCCGCCAGGATGATTTGAGTGACGGTAGTAAATTTTATCAGATGCTTTTTTACCTGTTAATTTCACTTTGTCAGCGTTAATGACGATTACAAAATCACCTGTATCCACATGGGGGGTGAAAGTTGGTTTGTTTTTACCGCGTAAGATTGAAGCAACGACTGCTGAAAGGCGTCCCATTGGAACATCAGTAGCGTCTACTACATACCATTTACGTTCTACTTCGCCTGGTTTGGCCATATATGTTGTACGCAAGATTTTTTCCTCCAATTTCAATTTCGAATGTTTACAATCACTTGAGTTTCCGGGGCTCTTTGTGGGGTAAACAATACCATTTAACATAATAACGGTAAAACTGCGCAAAGTCAATCAAAAGTCGCGGCTTTTCCCAGCATTTTTAAACTTTATTTTTTCCTGCCATTATTTCCCTACTATAATAATCAAATTTTTTAGAAAAAGACATTTTCAACAAACAGTCCTTGTTACATTTTATTCCATCATTTTTCAGAAAATGATTTTTAGATTTCTTTAAGCGATTTTGTTCTTTTATACAAACCAAACTTTATAAACCAGCTATTTTTGTATGATTTATGCTTTTTTAAAAATATTTTGTATAAATATTTATATTTTTGCTTGCTTTTTAATTTTCAATTTGATACGATAGCGTCAACACATTTTTACTCACACTGAAAAAAGCACAACAGAAAGGGCGTATTTATTATGAAAGAGAAGGTTGTATTAGCATATTCAGGAGGACTTGATACCTCCGTATCCATTAAGTGGTTGACCGATGAAGGGTATGACGTCATCGCGTGTTGTTTAGATATTGGGGAAGGAAAAGATACGGCGTTTATTAAGGAAAAAGCGTTGCAAGTGGGGGCAATCGCCTCTTATGCCATCGATGCTAAAGACGAGTTCGCCGAAGAGTATGCCTTAATTGCATTGCAAGGCCACACTTTTTACGAACAGTCTTATCCTTTAGTATCTGCACTATCCCGACCGTTAATTGCGAAAAAATTAGTTGAACTAGCCCGATCAACTGGCGCTACAACGGTTGCACATGGTTGTACTGGTAAAGGAAATGACCAAGTGCGTTTTGAAGTTGCAATCAATTCTTTAGCGCCAGAATTAAAAGTGATTGCACCTGTCCGTGAGTGGAAATGGTCTCGTGAAGAAGAAATTGCTTACGCCGCCAAAAAAGGTGTACCAATTCCAGCGAATTTAGATAATCCTTATTCGATTGATCAAAATATTTGGGGACGTGCGTGTGAGTGCGGCATCCTTGAAGATCCTTGGGCAACACCCCCTGAAGGAGCTTACGAAATTACCACTGCCATTGAAGATACACCTGATACAGCTGATATCGTGGAAATTACCTTTGATCAAGGCGTTCCGGTGGCATTAAATGGTGAAACCTACAATTTTGCTGACATTATTATGGAATTAAATTTAATTGCCGGCAAACATGGCGTGGGGCGAATCGACCACGTGGAAAATCGTCTGGTTGGCATTAAATCCCGCGAAGTCTACGAATGTCCCGGCGCAGTGACTTTAATGAAGGCACATAAAGAATTGGAAGACTTAACTTTCGTCCGTGAAGTAGCCCATTTCAAACCGATGATTGAACAGCAATTAAGTAACATTATTTATAACGCATTATGGTTCAATCCACTAACTGACGCTTTAATTGCTTTTCTAAAAGAAACGCAAAAATATGTCAACGGTATCGTCCGCGTTAAATTACTAAAAGGCAACGTGATTGTGGAAGGACGTAAATCTGAAAATAGTTTATACTCTGAAAACTTGGCGACTTACACATCTGCTGATACCTTTGATCAAGACGCAGCGGTTGGCTTCATTAAATTGTGGGGCCTGCCCAGCAAAGTTCACGCTGAGGTTCAAACACAAATGCAAGCAGAAAATTTGGTAAAATAAAGACAAACAGGATATTTATTTTACCGACAATCAACTTTAAGACAAATGGCTGTGCCATAAGTTAGGTAACGATACAAACTCTAAAATTTAACAAATCGAGATTGGAATAGACGTGTTCAGCTTAGAGAAGCTACTGCTGGGCTCTCGTTTATCCGTAAATAAGCGCTGTGATTATATTCATTCACAGCCCCAAGATTCGTTACAAATCCAGCGGACTGTAGTTATTTCCGGTTGGATTTATCCCAGAGTTTTCTTACAACTTATGTCGCAGCTTTTTTAACTGACAAACGAGGTGGAGAAAGTGGCAAAATTATGGGGTGGCCGTTTTGACGGTCAAAACGAAGCATGGATTGACGCGTTTGGCGCATCGATTTTATTTGATCAAAAAATGGCAACACAAGACATCAAGGGCAGTTTGGCCCATGTTAAAATGTTGGCCAAAACAGAAATCATTACCGCTGAAGAATCCGCTGAAATCCAGCGGGGTTTAGAAAAACTGCAAGAAAAACTAGCAGCCGGACAATTAGAATTTACCATTGGAAACGAAGATATCCACATGAACTTGGAATCTTATCTGGCCGCAGAAATCGGGCCGGTTGCTGGCAAGCTTCACACTGCCCGCAGTCGTAACGACCAAGTGGCGACAGATATGCATTTATATTTAAAAGATATCGTCAAACAATTGCTGCCAAAAATTCAGCATTTTCGCAATATTTTAGTGGAAAAAGCAGCAGAAAACATCCACACCGTCATGCCTGGCTACACGCATTTGCAACATGCACAACCTATTTCTTTTGCCCATCACCTGCTGGCTTATTATGAAATGTTGACCCGCGATCAAACGCGTTTTACTGAAAACTTACAGCGAATTGACAGCATGCCACTAGGTAGTGCCGCACTTGCAGGGACGACCTTTCCAGTCGACCGCTTTTTTACGGCTAATGAACTAGATTTTGGTAATATTTATGCCAACAGTTTGGATGCTGTTAGTGATCGTGATTTCATTTTGGAATTTTTAAGCAACAGCGCCATTATGATGATGCATCTCTCCCGCTTTTGCGAAGAGTTGATTTTGTGGTGCTCCCATGAATTTAAGTTTGTGGAATTAACCGACAGCTTTTCTACCGGCAGCTCAATTATGCCCCAAAAGAAAAATCCCGATATGGCCGAGTTGATTCGCGGTAAAACTGGTCGCGTTTACGGCAACTTATTTGGTCTTTTGACCGTTATGAAAGGCTTGCCCCTTGCCTACAATAAGGATTTTCAAGAAGATAAAGAAGGCATGTTTGATACAGCGGAAACGATTTTAACTAGCCTGGATATTATGGCAGGCATGATTGATACCATGAAAGTCAACAAAGAAAATATGGCGCAAGCCACTGAATCGGATTTTTCCAATGCAACAGAACTAGCCGATTACTTAGCCAACCACGGCGTGCCATTCCGCGAAGCCCACGAAATTGTCGGCAAGTTAGTCCTAGCCTGCATTCAACGGGGGATTTTCCTCCAAGATGTGCCGCTGGAAGAATACCAGCAAATCGCACCTGTCATTGAATCGGACATTTATGAAAAATTATCTTCTTATAACGCCGTTAAAAACCGCCACTCTTATGGTGGGACCGGTTTTGATCAAGTAGACAAACAAATCAAAGCCGCCAAAACGCAACTGCAAAAAGAAAAAGCTGCCGATTAAACTACGGGCGTCAATATTTAACATAGTCCTGACAATTTTTATCATATAAAAAGTTAAAATACCTGTATTATAGAAGAAAACTTTTGGTCCCTTGCTTTCAGCACCAAAAGTAATCGCCCCATTCTTGCAACTGTGAGCTTTGTGGCAAACTTCTTAATCCAGGTATTTTTTATATTGAACAATAAAATGAACTAAAGGTATCCTAACCTAAGCGCGCGTAATACGATAAAATTTTGATAATTTGTTTTTCAAATTTAAACGTAAAGCACCAGCAACTTTTTCAAAACAAAAAATTACATATTTTTAAAAAAAAGGGAGGAATTTAATCTTTTGGGTTTGTAGTATAAGTGAAGTCAGGAAATACCAAAAGCAAACAAAATAGTTTTAATTTGCAACATATCTTAACGAGGTGGTGAAGTAATGGAAGAAATTGAAAACACCCTCTTTTATCGCAGGGTGAAAAAGCGCGATGAAGCGGCCTTTAACACATTAATTACCGCCTACAGTAAATTATTATGGGCAGTGGCTAGTCGCAGCGGCGCGGCAAACGGCATGGATTTAGAAGAAGTAGTCAGCGATGTCTTCTTACGCTTGTGGGAACAGCCGGAAAAATTTGATGAAAAAAAAGGGAGTCTAAAAACTTATTTATGCATCATGACTGAAAGTATGACAAAAAACAAATTACAACAAGCACGCCGGCGTCAACACGAAACACTAGCGAACATTGAGGAAAACACAGATGAGTTAGTTAGCAGTGAGTTGGAAGAAAAAGCGGCTTGGCAGGAAATTTACAGTCTTATTATGACTTTTGATGAGCCAACGCGCCAAATTTTACTTTGGCGAATCTTCTACGAACTAACGCCCCAAGAAATCGCCAAGAAGTCCGGATTGCCGGCAAAAGAAGTCGACAACCGGTTGTATCGGGGACGAAAAAAATTACGCAGTTTGGTAGAACGCAATTCCTTTTTCAGAGAGGTGGAAAATACATGAAAAAACATCCTTTAGAATACTTAGACGATACCCAGTTAGATGAGTTGTTACATTATAACGAACAGCCCTTTGATAAAGAAAATAAAAATAACATCCACCAAAAATTTGCTACAAAAAAAGCTTTGGTTAAAAAAAGAAACCAGCGACGACGCCGCTGGTTAATCAGCGGTGCCACAGCTGCTTTAGCTTTAATATTAGTCGGCTTTACTTTCCGAGATGATTTATCGGTGGCTTACAAAAAACGCTTTGGCAATCAAACAGAACTCCTTTTATTAAATTCTGATAAGTTAAGTCAAAACGTTACCGATCAAGGATTGGAACTAAAAGCCGTCGCTTCTTTTAAAGACGGAAGTAATCAATATCTTGTCAGCCAACTAACCGATTTAACCGGCGAACGCTTGGACGAAAGCACCATGATTGATCGTTGGCAAATGTTTGGCGGCGGGAATACCCAAATGACCCATTATGATGCCAGTACCAAAACGGCGACTTTAGTAACCAGTGCAATCGGCGCTGATGATACGCCAAATTCAGGTTTTCAATTAACGGCCTTTACCAGTGGAAAAAAAGACTTTGCGACAACCTATCAGCCAAATTGGCAAAACTTACTACAAGCCAAAAAGAGCTGGATTGATTTAACGAAACAACAAGCGCAAGGAGGCGGTCTAAATGAGGAAGTTGCCAAAAATTATGGTGTGTCTTGGAATGAACTGGTGAAAACTGGCCTTAAACCTTCACAAGTAAACGAAAAATTAGATAACCAGTTTACGATTTCAAATATTGCCTACAAAGACGATTTACTCCATCTGCAATTAAAAATACCCAATACACCCAAAATGGCGGCAGTTTTCCCGCAGTTAGTAATAAATGATAAAAAAATTGATTCTTTCGCTGATTTTAGCGTCGATTATGGCACCCATAACAACAAAACTGGTCGCGCAGATTATCAAGAGTACATTTTCCCAGTTAAAAAAGCCGATTTAACTCAGGCAAAACTTGTTTTAACAGGTTGGCGGTGGGAAACTTACCAAGAGGGAGATTGGGCCATTCAACTGAAAAAAGCCAAAGAACTTCCGTTAACCAAAATCTCCTCTCAAACGCTCACAACGCAACAAGGAGAGTTGAAATTAGATAACATCCAGCTTTCACCTATCGCCCTTGATTTTAACTACACCGGCAATTTAAGCGGCACGACGATTACATTAAACTATGAAGATGGCACAAAATTTGCAACCACCGTTGAATATGACGATCAGCTCAATCACAAAAAAGCCGAAAATTTTCGTTACGAATTCGGTCTAAAAGATAACAAAGAAATCAAAAGCATCACCTTTAACCAGCAAAAATTAAAAATAAAATAAGAAAAGCTGAGCAAACCGCCCTCAGCTCTCAAAAAATAAGCGCGGGATTTCTTAAAATTGTTTTTCTAATTTTTAGAAATTTCGTCTTATTTCTTGGAGAGCTAGTTTGTGAAGCTAGACAATAAGAAAAGCGGAGCAAACTTGGCCAACTCGCTAGCAATAAGGCAGAAGCTTGATAAATTTTTTCTAATTTCTCAAGTTTTTGCCTTATGGTCGCTCTAATTCTTGAAAACTTCATTTTTTCCCTTAAAATAGAAAAACAAAAAAAACAGCGCACCACTTCCTTGTCGCTTAAGTGAAAGACCCCAAATTTATTTGGATCTTCAACTTAAAAGATGGGTCGCCTGCTTTTTTGCTTTTTAGCTTTTTCAGGAGGTTTTCTACTAGTTTTACTTGGTTTTTACAACGTTTTTTGACTGTTTTTTTCCTCTTTGCTTTTCAACAAGTTTTCCACTAGGCCCTACTGGGGTCTGACTGCTTTTTTCGTAATTTTTCCACTGAGCTCTCAAAAAAAGTTTATTGAAATTCTGTCATTTCAGAGCGGAAACGCAATGGTAAATGATTGCGTTGGGTGCTAGGGTTAATGCGCTCTTTAATCGTCACAGCGGCTAAAAAGGCGCGCCACTGCTCCCCTACGATATCATTGCCTTGTAAAAACTTATCTTTGGGCAGCGTGATATTTTCTAATAAACGATAGCTGCCATTTTCCAGACAGGCTAATAATTGATGGGTTTCATCGTAAATCATGACCTTTTCATTGGCGTAACGCTTTGCAAAGTGTGGGCAAATATACGGCAGACAGTAGTGCTTTGGCATAATTTTAGCAAACAAAACGTCCTCCACATATTCAAATCGAACAAAACCTTTGTACTGGTGGGCCTCACCATACAAAGCACGGACTGCTGTATCTAGTGCTAAAATTTCCGGTTTACCAATAAAGTTCTGCAAATTATCTTTGGTATCAAGGCCAATATGTAACGCGTGAAGCAAGTAGGTCTCCTTGTTTTCCAAACTCGTATTAAAGCCGTCGTGAAGAAATACATAGTTATTTGGTGTTAGAACTTCTTGCAGGCGACGGGCAATCTTTTCGGCTTTTTTTTCATCAGTTTTAATCCACTCCGGCGGAAATAAATTATTTTCCGTTGTAGCCGGATTTAACACGACAGCCGGAAATTGATGGCGGCGAAATGACAGGTCAATGACGGTATAAAAACCCGCCAATGTCCCATCGTATTCCAAAATGTCGATCGTTTCTTTCATCCACACCATCACAAATCCCTTCTTTCTGATGCTTTAAATTGTATATTGTCTTATTGCAACGCAAATTGGTGCTGCTGGCCTTTTTGCCGCTCAAAACGTTCGACATCAAACAAGCTCATCTGCTCACCAAAACTTTGGGTATTAAGAGCCTGCAGCTGCTTAAATTGGCGTTTTGAAATCAAGGCTTCAATAATCCACTGGGGATCTTGGACTAAGCCGGGAAATTTTTCGTGGTTGCAGCTGACAAAGTATTGGGCACGTTTTACAACCACGCCTAACTTTTTTAAATCGCTCAAATGAAGACGATAATATTTGCGGGCGCGTAATATATTGCGGGCGCTCTTTGGCCCTACGCCAGGAATGCGCAAAAGCGTATTTAGATCTGCGGTTTGCACATCAATAGGAAAACGATCCAAATTTTGAATTGCCCAGTTGGCCTTGGGATCAAGATATAAATTGAAATTGGGTTGTTCTTTTTTCAAAATTTCATCGGGGGTAAAATTGTAAAACCGCATGAGCCAGTCGGCTTGATACAGACGATGCTCCCGCAACAAAGGCGGCTTTTGCGTTACAGCTGGCAGGAGTGAATCATCATTCATCGCAATATAAGCAGAATAATAAACGCGTTTTAGCTGATACTTTTGATACAAATTGCCGGAAATTTTTACTATTGCACGATCTGTTTCCGGGCTCGCCCCGATAATCATCTGGGTAGATTGTCCTGCTGGCACAAAAGGCGTCTTGTGACGGTAAAGTGCGGGCAGTAAATTTTGCTCTTCTTTTTTTAAGGCAATTTGTTTCATCGGCTTATATAATTCATAAGGATCTTTATCCGGTGCCAAAAGCTGCAGGCTATCTTTTGAAGGCAGCTCTACATTTACACTCATACGATCAGCCAGATATCCCAAGCGCTCGATCAAGAGGCTATCCGCCCCAGGAATCGCTTTAACGTGAATATAACCGCGAAAGCCTTTTTCAAAGCGTAAAATTTCCAATGTTTTAATCATCAACTCACAGGTATAATCCGGTGATTTTACAATCGCCGAGCTTAGAAACAGGCCTTCAATATAATTTCGCAGATAAAAATCAAGCACTAAATTCGCCAATTCCGCTGGTTTAAACGTAGCCCGCGGGCGCTGATTGGAACGACGATTGACACAATAATGGCAGTCGAAAATACAAGCATTGCTAAACAACACTTTCAACAACGACACGCAGCGTCCATCCGCGGTAAAAGAATGACAAATTCCAGCAGCTTCAGTACTGCCGATTGTCCCACTGCGACTCGTATCACTCACACCACTGCTGGAGCAAGAGACATCATATTTGGCTGCATCCGCTAAAATGCCGATTTTTTTCGTTAAATCCATTTTGGGCACCACCTTTTCTGACAAGACAAACCGAACGCATGTTTGTATTTTAACAAGAAAAAAGACGCCTGTCAAAAGACGTCTGCTGTAAATTTTTTAGAGTAGCAATTCGTACAAATCACACGTATCTGTGCCCCGGTCATCAAAAGAACGCAATTCTTTACGCTCCCGCCATAAGTAACCGCATTTTTCATAGAGACTTTTTGCCGGTAAATTATCCGCAAAGACATCGAGGCGAATGGCCTGACAGCCTTTTTTTCGCGCAACTTCTTTAGCACACGCTAACAAACTACGCCCAATATTTTGACCTTTAAAATCAGCATCTGCCAATAGCGTATGAATGACTAAAAACTCTTCATCCAAAAGGTGTTGATTTGCCCAAGCAATTTCGGAATATTCTACTTCATGCTCATGATTTAAAATAACACTACCAACAATTTGACCGTCAATTTCTGCGACATAAAGTTCCTTTTTAGACAAGGAGGCTGTCATATCACTTACCAGTGGGTAGATTTTTGGTACCCAACTTACGATTGGATAATTGATTTGTGCCATTCCTTTGTTAAAAAAAGCTATAACCGCCTCTTTTTCAGCCTCGTTTGCCAAACGCGTTTTTACTGCCATCTGCTCACCTTCTTAGCCAAATTTCTAAGTATTTTCTTAACTCAACTATACCATTGTCGAAGCTAAAATGCAGAAATGTTTTGCCATAACTGCAGCTTTTGAGCTTAATTTCTACTATTTTACGTCTCTTAACAGTGATAATCTTAGGAAATCAATCAATTTTTTAGTAAAAATTAGCGGCCTCTTTACTGCTGAAAAGCACAAATAATAGTAGCAAACTTCCCCAAAAAATTTGCTACTATTATTTGTAAGTACCACCAGTCCCTGCGGCAGTTAAATTCTCCCCATTGTATTTGGCCTCTCTTTTTTGAATTACCTTTTGAGCCAAGTTGGCCCAATCCAAAGGTCGTGGCGGTGCTAACCAGACAACACAATCTTTTTGGTAATCCTGCCCTAACTCCCGTGAGTCTGTCAGTAGAATATCCGCATCCTTGATTGTCGGAACAACATTTGCGCCGATCTGTTTAAAAAAATCGAGGTTTTTTACGATAAATTGGTTGTACAAATTGCCGTATGAAAAATCGACATACACATTGATCGTTTCCAAAATCAATTTTTTAGGAAACGAATCCAAAATTAAAAAGAGATACTGCAGTAAAAGCTGTTTTTTCTTGCGATACAAATCAGGTGCTGTTTGCTTAAGATTGCTGATATACCGCCTGCAAAATGCTAATACGCGCGGAAAATTTTGCTGAAAATAAATAATATTTATTTCCGGCTGAATACTTTCAAATGCCGTGCTTGTCTCTAACAATTGAAAATGTAAATAACGGCTACGGGTCAAAAATCCAGCCAAACTTTCCGTTTCCTTGACTAGTTTTGGGAAAGTTTGAATTAATTGCGCAAGTAAGTTTTGACTCCATTGATTGATCTGTGGACTTTCTGCAAGTGCAAATGTTAATCCGATCTCTTTGGAACGCGCCCCGTAATAACAGTAAAACGCCGCCGCTTCAGCCTCCCGGTATTGCGAAGGAACCCGGTAAAAAAAGGCTGTTTGCATTTCTTTTTCCAAATTTTCCGGCAACAGAAAACTTAAGTCTTGCCACTCTACATACTTTTTTTGCTGAATACGTAAATTGGTTACGTGTAAGTAATGCATCAACTTCATTTTTTGATGCATCGTCATTTTGATTAAATCCAACGCTTCTAATTTCGTTTGAATCATATTTTGGTCGGCCACAGGATAAATATCTTGATCATTTTTAAAAATCCGGGCAAATAACTCGGTTAAAAATAAGCGCACGTTCTTTTCACTTTTACCGGTTAAACGAAACTTTTTATCAATCGTGATGTCGAAATTTTTTAAATACGTATTCAAATTTTTATAATTGCTATGGGCAATTGGGTAACTGATCAACTTTTTTTCGGAAAGATCATTCAAGGATTTGAACTGCCCTAAAGCAGCCCCTGCTAAAATTTGAAAACTCGTTGATTCTGCCACGTATTTTTCTAACAACGTTTCAGAACTTGCACTTCCGGTAATTTCCAGTTGCAAAAAAGGTTCCTCGACAAAAAGATTTATTTCTGGTGCCAGCTGATAGTGTTCCAAATCTAAAATCAGCTGATCAATCAGGCTTTTTAATACATAATTGGAAATTCCTAATTCTTCCATTAATTCTTTTTTTGTTAAAGCAAAATACGGGCTGCGTTCTACTTTTTTCAAGAGCTGATATTTACGCCACTCTTCTTTTGCTAAAAAATTAGCCAGCAAAGTCATCACTCACTCTCGCTTCTAATTTTCCATTTCCTTGACCGTACAATACCAACCCCGATAATACATAGGCACTTTGCGCAATTTCTGTCCATTCATCGGCATCATCTCCTCCAGTTGCATTTCCTTCTGGCAATAACGCTGCGATTTCCATGGGGGCAAAAAATTCGTCATTAAGCATTAAAACTTGATTTTTTCTCCGCCCTTGTAAAGGTGATAAGTAGTAAGGCTCACTTGGAAAGACAGCTGTTTTTTTACTTTTTGTCTGTTGTTTATCTAATAAATAAGCGTCTTTTGGCACTACGTCTTGCATCACTTTTTTTGCCTCTATTATTTTTTTAGCGGATTTTGGCGAGACAACGATAGGTAACCTATCTGCCTCTTTCTCCAATGCTAATTTTCCATCTGTCTTTTGGGTGTTATTGGTTTCAATTTTTTGTTCTTCATTTGCGATTGGTGTAATCGCATTATGCGGATCTAATGGATCATAAATAACCGTATTGGCTAAGGCGTGTTCTGAAAACAAGAAAATTGAAGCTCCTACTGCTAAAAAGACCGAACGCGTCATTTTTCTCATTACATCACCCCTTTTCTAAAATTATGAACTGATTTTTTTAATGATGATAATTCCCAGCACCAAGCAAAGTAAAAACGATACGATAACGCCGATGCCATACCAGCGATTTTGTTGCTGATTTTTTCGCGTAATCGTTTTTGCCTGTTTTACCATTTGTGCCTTTATTTGCGACTGGGTATTATTTTGAACCAGCTTGCCGTACACCACATAGCGCCATTGCGTTTGCGTTGGTTTATCGCAGGTGATTAGTGTAATCTCTGTTTGATTGTGATCATCCAGAACTTGCAGTTCACTTTGATGCACGAGTTTTGTTTCCTTTACTTTGTAATGATAAAAATTATTTTCGTAGCGTAAATAAATGCTATCGCCTAATTTCACCTGGAGTAATTTGCCAAACAGCAAGTTCTCACGCCCAAGATGATGACCAATCAAGACAAAATTATGATCTTGTGGCGAGCGCTCTGGAAAAAGCGAACCTGCGCCTACTAATAGTTCTTGGTTGGTCACACCGTTAAAAACAGGCACGCTGATTCCTACTGCCGGTAATGTTATCCCGCCGCTTTCTTTGAAGACGGCCGTTTTCTTAAACGCTAAAACATCAGCTAAATCCGGTGGCTGCACAGCTTCTAAAGCCACACTTTCTTCACTTGTATGCAAAGGACTTGTTTTAAGTGTGACATTATCGGTTTGATAAATTAACAATGCCTGCTTTAAAAAAGGTAAAAAAAGCAGGGTCACTGCTAGGACATACAATAAAATCAGACTAATTTGAACTTTTTGCTTCATCATCTGCTTTATTTTTCTTTCTGCGCCAAATAATAAAGAACAAAATTAACAAGAGCAGCAATAAAATACCGATTAAAATATATACCCAGGTATAGTCTTTTTTGATGGTGACATCTGAGTCGTTTAATTTTTTGGCTACTTCAGCTTTAATTTCAAAGTCTTTTGACAATGACCAATGGTAGTGATAATTGGTTTCTTTATGACCATCTCCAATAAATTTAAACTGTCCTTTTTCATCTTGCTGCCCATAGGCTTCGATTTTCATGGTATACTTACCGGCTTTTAAAGCTTCACCATTTAATGCTACAGCTAAATCAAAATTGGAATTTGGTGCCATTTGCATGCCTTTTTTTTCTGACGTATAAAGTGCTGTATCACTGCCTTTTTTGCTAATCGTTGTTTTTGTCGCTAATTGATTTAAATAGGTAGGATTAGGATTTTGTAAATTCCCTTGAATGACATTTCGTGCATTGCGCTGATCTGCGGCGACCTTCGTTAGTTTCAAGTTCGGCGCGCCATTATCTGTAGTTTGGCGCATCAATAACGCCACAACATAGGAATACTCATTTTTAATTGCTAAGCCTTTATCTTCTTGCTTGGCAGTGGAATTATCTGTCTTTGCGGCTTTTTCTTTAAACGTGATGCCCCCGGCAATTACACCAGAAAATTTCTCATTGGGCATCTGTATTTTAATTTTATATTCCGCTGCTGAATGAGGCGCCAAGCTAACCTCACTTGGTGCTTTTACAAAGTCTTTAATATTATATTGCAGCGTCTCATCTGCTTTAATCTCATTTTGGCTGTATTCAACAACCCCATTGCCATTAGTAGTGGCACTATTGATTTGAGCTTCTACGATTACTTTTTGTTCCGTGTCATTGCGTAATGCAACGGACAATTCATCTGCTTGGTTTGGTGCCAACAATAAATCAAAATACGTCTTTGTCTTATCAATTTGATTAGCAGAAGTCTTTGGTGTCACAGCAAAGTTAAACTCCGAGGCAAAACTCGGCTGTGGTAATAACAAACAGCAAAAAACGGCTGCTAGCAACATGATTATTTTTTTTACCTTCATTTCTATAATCCTTTCAATGAAAAAATAGTTAGTAATTAAAACAGATTACCCGAACAATTGAGACATTTCTCTATGCTAAAAATCACGCCATAAACAGCGTTTTTAGCACGTTTATCTACTATTGTCCGGGTATTTTGTCTTATTTTAATTTTTTATTCTATTTCCCATGTCTTAAAACTTAATTTCCTGGTGCGTCAGTTAACACCCAAGTAAAGGTGGTTGTATATTTTTTAGCGTATTTCGTTGTTGCCCCCGGTACGCTTAATTCAATACTTTCTGCTGCTGTGGTAGCATCTGTACCCCAATCTAGTAAGTAGGTCCCGGCACCTTGCCCTGCTGTTGCAGACATTACATCTTGCAAAGCACCACTTGGATCAGCAATAATAGTCGCTTGACCGGTAGGCGCTGCTGAATCAGAAGCCGTTACGACATGGCCGTTTTTAAAAACAATTTCAGCCCCAGTTAATTCTTCATTATCAGCTGTTTTAAATTGATTATTTTGTTTCATTTGTAACGTCCAGCCAGCTTCTGTCCCCCGGTTGTCTGTTACTTGCACAAAGTTAGGTCCTGTTTTTTCTACGGCATCTTTGTCCACATATTTTTGTGCTTTTGCTTTGTAGACTTCGTTTTTAGACGTAATTTTTTGCGAGCCAAAATCTAAACTTGAAGCATAATCAATCGATAATGGGCCAGCAGTTCCTGGATTTGGGCCAGCTGGATCTGTTGGATCAACGGGTTCCACTGGGTCTACTGGATTGATTGGATCAACGGGATTAGTGGGATCTGTGTTTGGTGTAAACGTAATAATCCCATTTGAATCATAATTGGCGCCATCGGCTGCTAAAGCTGTCGTACCACTTAGAGCCACGCCTGCTAAAATACTTGTTGTTAGAAATAAATAACCAATTTTTTTCATTGTAATTGCTCCTTTTTTATTAATTTCCTGGTACGTCAGACAAACTCCATGTTAATGTCGTGCTGTATTTTACCGCATCTTTTGGTGTGCTACCTGGCACAGATAACGTAATAGCTTTGGTTACTTGCGCATCTACTTGTGTCCCATCTTTGTCTGTTTCTTTAACAGTCTCAACACTACCCCAACGATCAACATAAGTTCCGGCACCTTCACCTGCTTTAGCCGACATAACCAAACTTTCGCTGGCATCTGGATTTAATTCAATCACACTGGCTGCGGTTGGATGAACCGCAGTTGAATTACTCGCAACTGTCGGGCTCACTAACTTCACTACTGAACCAGTCAATGTATCATTTAACGCACTTGCAGCTTTGAATTGACCATTTTGTTTTACTTTTAAAGTCCAGCCGGCGTTATTCCCGCGATTATCTGAGATTTGTACATAATTCGGCGTTGCGGCTGTCCCATCTTTATATTGTTGTGCCCGTGCATAATACACTTGATCACTATTGGTAATTTTATTTATCCCAAAGTCTAAAGAAGAAGCGTAGTCAATGGATAATGGGCCATCGGTACCAGGTTTTGGACCGTCTGGATCTGTTGGATCGACTGGCTCAACCGGATTGGTAGGATCTGGATTGGTGGGATCAACTGGTTTGGTGGGATCTGGATTGGGAATAAATTCCACCACCCCGTTTGAATCATAAGCTACTGAAGCTGCGTGAGAAACCAACCCACCAGCCATCGAAAGTGATAAAGCTGCTAGAGCTGCCACTGTCATAAAGCGGATATTTTTCATGTCTATTACTCCTAACGTTTTGAGTTATTTTCCTTTTATTATTTCTCTTTAATTTTATAAATTTATGGCACGTCCTTTAAGGTCCAAGTTAGCGCCGTTTGATACTTTTTAGCGTACTTAACCGTTTTCCCTGGAACCTGCAATACAACCGATTTCCCACCAGATATTTCATCTGAACCAAAACGATAAAGCCAAGTCCCAACACCTTTTTCTGTATTTGCCGTAACAACAGGCACTTCACTATTAATAGGAAGTGTAAAGGAGGTTACTGCTGTCGGCGACAAGTCAGTGGCGAGGTTTGAAATCACTTCCCCTTGGCTAAAGGAAAGCTCTGCACCATTTAGAACTTGGCCTTCATCTGTCTGAAATTGCGCGACTTGTTTAACAGTCAATTTCCAACCAGCCCCCGTGCCACGAATATCTGTTACTTGCACATAATTGGGCCCTTTTTTTGCTACTCCGTCAAAATCAACATATTTTTGCGGTTGTGCATAATATATTTCATTTTTGGTAGAAATTGCCTGTTCCCCAAACTGAAATCCCGACGCAAAATCTAATGAAAGACTGCCACCTGTCCCAGCGACCGGCCCGCTTGGATCAGTCGGATCGATTGGTGTTACTGGTTTTGCAGGGTCTGGTAAAAGTGGATCTAGTGGTTTAACGGTCACATCATTACTACTTTGGTAATTCATATGGGTACCTGTATCGGCTGCCAATACTTCTCCTTGCATTAGCGTAAAAGAGAGCAAACAAAGGAAACTAAATATTTGAATGTTTTTCAGTGTCCTCGACCTCCTTTAGCTTGAAAAAAATTAGTACTAACAGTACTAACCCAAGAATGGAAGCAAAGTGGTAAGAAGTATCACCTGTCAATGGAATAATCACTTCCTGGCCCTTATAAGTAGGTATAGTGCTGGCATAATTGGTCGTTTGGCCACCAGGTGTCAAATTTACTTCCTTCTTCTTGTTAGTATCTTCTTTTTTATATTCATATTTGCCATAAAAAGAAGTAACGCTATTACTATCATAGTTAGCCTCTGCCGCAAAAACCGGTACCGCAGTGAATAGTAGCAATATCGCTAGTACGCCGTTTATTAATACTCGTTTCATCTACTCACCTAACTTCCTGGGACATCTTCTAACTGCCATGATAGTTTTCCTGTATAGTCGCCGATACGTTGTTTTTCGACAGGAACAGTTAATTTGAAGCCTTGATTTCCTGTCCACGCTTCAGAGATATCTTTGGTGCCGTCTGTGGCAAATTCACCAGATTCCACTATTTGAGTCGCAGTTGTAATTTGTTTTTCCCCCAGTGAAGAAGTGTACGTTAAGTCATCTTCCAATGAAACTGCTCCATTTTTTAGCGTATCTGACTGTTTCAGTGTTAAACGCCATGGTTTTTTACCATCGCTCCTTGAATCTGAAATGGTCAATTGACCACTAACCGTAGGATGGTAGGCTTGGCTTTGATTAGAAATTTGATTTGCACCAAACTCAAGTAAATCCGGTACCGTTGCTAAAGACAAATAGCCTACCAGCGTAACTTTTGTAGCCGCCTTGAAGGTTGCATCGCGATAATTCATATCATTTTTAGGATTGATATTCCCAATATTGTCGTTTGTACTTGGTCGTTGTGCTTCACTGAGTTGTGTAATTAATCCGCTTTGATCTTGCAAAAATATTTGGAGAACGTCTCCTCTTACAAGGTTTAAAGTGGATAAATCTATTTCCCATTTTCCATCAGCTGAAACAACTTGTGCTGGAATTGTTTGTGGTTGATCATTTACTGTTAATGTTATAATGCTGTTAGGCTCCCCAGTTCCCGTTAATTTTGGTGTAATGCTTTGAATGTCGTTTGCATTATCCACCTTAGCGGGTTCTGGTGGTGTAGCATCAATAACTATCGTTGCAATCGCTGCTGGTGTAACCCAAGGCCCTCTTGTAGCGATACCCGTTATCTCTTTGCCAGCTATTTGATACTGTGTTGGATCACTCGTATCCGTATACGTAATATAACCGTTATCGTCAGTAGCAAGATTAGCCCGAACATTTCCGTGGGTATCTGTCAATGTAACTTGCGCTTGATTTTCTGAAGCATACACCGGAATATATTTGATTTCCCCATCAACTAAACCGTTATTATCTGGTACTTCCCCAATTACCACTCGCCCTTTAATCGTTTTATCTGCATCCGTTATCGGTGTCCATTCAATTTTAGGATTCTGATTCATCCCTGAAATCCGCCGATATTTCGCTTGCTTAAACTGCTGTAAGTTACTGTCAGACGTGTTCACCACTTCTTGTGTACCATTACCCGTTACAACTAGACTTGAGACTTTCGCGTAAGTTTCACTAGATGGTCCTAAAACGGGTACCCCAACATTCCACAAGTCAATATCTGAATCTAAAATAGTAAAATTATTGTTCGCCACATTTGGATATGAAACACTCACCGCTGTTTGTGTATCATTCAAATTTCGTAAATCATATTGGGCAGGGCTGTTTAAAGTAAAACTATTTCCTGAACGGACAACACTTGCTGTTCCCGCGCCGTCAGCCGAAAGATTAATTAACGGCTGATTACTTGTGCCAATTACATAAAAATAACTACCGGGTTCTGCAGTTAAATAGGTATTGTTGTTACTAAACGCGACAATTGACCCCGCCACTTGTTTACTCGTCAAGTTGACGATCGCACCTTTTTTTATCGTCATGCCAGAACCCTCGTTGTCAAACCGAACCGCATTACCTGGCATATCCACGTTAAAGACGCTATTTTCCCCGACTGTGATTGCCTTATAGTAAAGATAAACTGCTGGATATGTCCGGCCAGCTGTTTGTACCTGACCAACATCTACGCGACAATTCTTGCCGATAGTAAATTCTTGAGACGCACCTGTTGCTCCTGCAACCGGCGGCACGTTATACCAAAAGACGGAATAATCATAAACAGTAACAGTGCCTACATATTGCGTACCATCTTCCATAATCATACTGCCCAAATAAAAGTTTTCTGCTCGCGTACTGATGTTCATCTTGCCATAAACACGCACTTCTGAATAAGGAGCTCGAGCTAAACGTTGTACCCCGGGTTCTGTGGTGATATTCCCAAATCTATATCGCCAATTTGCACCATATACAAGACGATTGCCGACAATGTCTTCTGAGTTAGCCGTGGCGTAGGTTTGATTCAATGTAATATCGTGCATGTGAAAGTTCCCGATTGCATTTTGCGGTGTAGTCAGATAAATAGAAGAGTCTCTAAAATCAACACGATTGCCTTTACCGTCGATTTCTAAATCATTTTTTCTGGGATAGGAGGAAAGCGTCGTATCCGAAAAATTCGGATTCGAAAAACTTGCTGTTAAAGTAATTTTAGTAATTGTTTCATTACGAATTGCACTAACAAAATCCGCCCAATTGCTTACTTCTGCTTCGTTTGCTGCCAGTCTTGCAGACGCATTTGTTCTTTTTTCAACCTGCTCGCTGCTACTTGTCGTCTTCTCCTGTACCTTATTTTCGGTTTGCGTAGTGACTTCTGTTGGCTCTTTTTCACCGACTGCTGTTTCTTTGGTCTCCTCTGTGGAGATTGCTTTTTCTGCAGAGTCGATAATCTCATTTTGGCTAGTCGAAAATTCATGGTTCCCTTCATCGCTCGTGGCTGTAGTGACCTTTGTTTCATCTGTTGAAGTTGCTTGAACTGCCTGTACTTGCGGAGCAATCAAATTAGAAAGCAAAATAGTGAATAATAAAAAAATTTTCATTTTGCGCCGCACCATTTTCATTCACCTCCTTCACGGTCTAAATAATAGCACGATAATTCTTCTATTTTTATATTTTTTTCGTTTAAAATGACAATTATCTTATAATAAATAAGAAAACAGTCGCAAAAAGCCCAAACCAAAATGAGTCTTTTTTAATCAAATCACTCATAATAATAATCGTTATATTACATTATTAAATAATATATTTTATCAAAATTTATTGAAAATACCTTTTTATAAAAACTAAACCAAAAAACAAAAAATAACTATGAAATAAAAATCAGATTCTAGTTTTAATTTTAAATTTTTGTCTATACCAAAATAATATTAATTTTTAGTAAAAAATATTATGAATTTATGATAGATATTTCTTAAAAGCGCTTTCCATAACTTTGATACATACATTTTCATCCAGTGAAAAACGCAATTTAAGAAAAGTTCGTTTTCGATAAAAATCTGTGATATTCATTTTTCAGTGTTTACTAACACACTCATTTAAAACAAGATGAGACCTCACTTAAAAAGCTGCTTTTTGAGTAAGGAGCTTTTCTTTTAAACAAAAAAAGATCCAGCGACATACATCGCTGAATCTTTTAGATAGTATTTAAATATTAAGCATCAATTTCAGGCGCTTTGCCTAAGTGTGCTTGAATCATCCAAATGCGTTTTTCTGTTGCTGTTTTGAATTCGATGAAGATGTCTTGCGTTGGATCGTCGCCTTCTTCACCAGATACTTCAATCCCTTTTTGGTATAAGTCAGCCAAATAGCGGTAACCTTCAACCAAAGTAGCTAAGCGTTCTTCCATTGAACGGTCCCAACGACCTACTTCATCAGGAATTTTAGTATTTTCAGCCATTTCCTTCAATGTAGAAAAAGGAGCGCCATCTAATGTGATTAAGCGTTCGGAAATTTCATCTAATTGGTCGTTCACATCATCCATGAAATCGTCCATCATTGGGTGTAATGTCAAGAAACCAGGTCCTCGCATATACCAGTGAGTTTGGTGAATAACCATTGACATTTGACTTAAGTCTGCCACTAATTGGTTTAATACTTCTTTTGTTTTTGCAAATTTCATTTTTCATCCTCCTTCAAATTGTTTACATTAAAATGATAGTATGAAATCGGAAAAAAGTACAACAAAACACTCTTTGGCGTTATTTCAAATTTTGTCATACTTTTAAAAAATAAGTAAATTTGCGGAATCTTTACTGAAAATCCCCCGTTTTAAAAATGACCTCTTGTTTTTTAACAAGAGGTCATTGGATCATTTCAATTCTGCTTGTACTTCTTTTGCGACTTCTTCCATCGCTTTATTCCAATCACTTGTCAGTGTTTCTTGATCTTTAACACCCGCTACAAAGGCAAAGTATAAATTATTAATTTGGTCTCTTTGTCCTCTGACAATAGTCCACTTTCCTTTTTCAGGTTTCATTTCGATCATAATCGGAACAGCTGTTTCTTTGGCTTTAGCTGTTTTAATATTTTCTCTTAACAGCTGTAACGTTTCTTCAATAATCTTATTTTGATCGTTGGCTAGTTTATTATCTGCAATCATTTTTTGCGTAATCCCTTTTGAAGTTTCCTTCATGATGGCAGCAAAATCTAGACCCTTCACTTCATATGTCACATTGGAGATTTTACCTGCTTCTTTTACCTTTACGTCATAGGAAGTAACTTCTTTGATTTGATGATTTAATAATTCCGTTAATTCATTGGCTTCATCTTTGGAAACGGCATCGCCGACACTGATTAACCCCGCTGTAAAATTATCTTTGAAATTGGCCTCATTTTCTTTAAAGCCTTTATTCAATTCTTCTCCATTCGCAAAGTTTTCTGTAAATTTTTTCGTATCTTCGTCATAGACGACGCGATCAACGAACAGCTCACCCGCCTCTTTGGCAGGAATAGCCTTATTACACCCCGCTAAAACAAATAATGCCACTAGCATGAATGGTATCCAGATTTTTTTCATACGAACACTCCCAATCTTTTGATAAATAGCTGCTAATTTTAAAACATTAAAACAAAATTTTTGCTTTGATGAAATCATATATTTTTTCATAAATAAGTTACATATTTTTTGCGTAATTTATTTTGAAAGGAGAATGGTTATGACTTTTATTATTGGCTGTTGCTTTGGCTCTTTTGGTTATCTTCTCGCGACGCGTCTGCCTAAAAATAGCTCACTTTTTCCTCCCTCTCATTGCGAGGCGTGTAACACGCGTCTTAGCTGGTTGGAATTGATTCCACTGTTAAGCTTTCTCTTACAAAAAGGACGCTGTCGTCACTGTCAAACAAAAATTCCCTTGGATTACCTTATTGCAGAAATTACTTGCGGACTGCTCTTTACTTTATGCTTAAATTATTCGCCGGCAAACCCGATCATCACTTGTTTTTGGCTATATTCTGCTTGGCTTTTGAGTATTTCCGACTACTATTTCAAAATTTTAGAAACCAGTACCTTCTTGGTAACAAGTCTTGTGCTATGGCTTGGGCAGTCTTATTTAAAGATGCCTTTTCATTGGCAGACATTCCTTTATTGTCTCCTATTTGCCGCGCTTTTTAGTTATTACTACCGTGATAAATTGGGGGTTGGTGACCTTTTATTATTGCTGGCGTGGAGCCCTTGGTTATCTTTCTGGCAATTTTCTATGCTGCTTTTTCTTAGCAGTAGTTTCGGACTTTTGTACTTTATCGTAGCAAAAATACTGCAAAAAAATAGCGACAGATTGCCCTTTATCCCTTTTTTAAGCTGTGGGCTTTTCCTCGTCCTACACTTTAACAAAACGATACATGCTCTCTTTATTTTAGCATGGGAGTTCCCTTGACGGCATCTTTTAACCTTGTGACTTTGAAAATTCCATAATTTAACTTCATTTTCAAAAAATTGATTATAAAAATCCTACACCTAGCTGCTAAATTTCTGATTTGGCTAAGGTTTATTTATCCTGCCTATTTTCTTGCGGTACAAACAGGCTTAGAAAAAAAGATAATTTATTCCTACGACAATCCCTACTTTTCTTATAGTCAAAAAAAAATGAGCCAGGACAAAAATTTTGTCCTGACTCATTTCCAAAAATAAACGGCATTTTCGCAAGCGTTCTGCCGCGACTTTTAATACTAACGCATTAGTCTTGGTTGTTTAAGGCATCTTCTGCCGCCATTTGGGCTTCGATGTCTGAAATGCTATACACATTTTCAGAAGCAACCGTAACTTCTTTTGGTTCCATATTGCGGTAACGTGCCATACCAGTACCAGCAGGAATGATTTTCCCGATGATAACATTTTCTTTCAAGCCTAGTAATGGGTCACGTTTACCACGGATTGCAGCGTCTGTTAACACCCGTGTTGTTTCTTGGAATGACGCAGCAGATAAGAAACTATTTGTTTCCAATGATGCTTTTGTAATCCCTAGTAACACTGGACGAGATGTCGCAGGTACGCCACCAGCAACCAATGTGTTGTAGTTTTGGTCTTTAAAGTCGGCAATGTCTAATAATGTACCTGGTAAAATTTCAGTATCACCTGGGTCCATTACGCGAACTTTACGCAACATTTGACGAACCATAACTTCGATATGTTTGTCACCGATTTCTACCCCTTGCATACGGTAAACACGTTGTACTTCCCGTAATAGGTAGTTTTCAACGGATAAAACATCGCGAACTTGTAACAATTGTTTTGGATCGATAGAACCTTCAGTTAGAGGTGCACCACGATGGATGTAATCTCCTTCTGTCACTTTCATGCGTGCTGTATACGGAACAGTGTAGGTCCGTGTATCGGTCGTACCTTTGATTGTCACTTCTTTACTGCGTGTTGCAGCATCTTCAGCGATTTCAATGACTTCACCTGTAACTTCAGTGATGACAGCTTGCCCTTTTGGATTACGGGCTTCAAAAATTTCTTGGACACGAGGTAAACCTTGGGTAATATCGTCCCCGGCAACCCCACCGGTATGGAATGTACGCATGGTCAACTGAGTACCTGGTTCACCGATTGATTGGGCAGCGATTGTACCAACTGCTTCACCAACTTCAACTTCAGCACCTGTTGCCAAGTTACGACCATAACAATGTTTACATACACCATGTTTTGTATTACATGTGAAGACAGAGCGAATTGAAACAGTTTCAATCCCAGCATCCACGATTTGACGTGCAATATCTTCGGTGATTAAGTCATCAGAACCAAGAATTAATTCGCCCGTTTCAGGATTTACGACAGATTTATGTGTATAACGTCCTACTAAGCGTTCTTCCAAGGATTCGATGATTTCGTTGCCTTCGCGAATTGCGCTGATATCTAAACCACGATCGGTACCACAGTCTTCTTCACGAATGATAACATCTTGAGCCACGTCAACCAAACGACGTGTAAGATAACCGGAATCGGCAGTCTTCAAGGCGGTATCGGTCATCCCTTTACGTGCACCGTGAGTAGAGATAAACATTTCCAAGACAGAAAGTCCTTCACGGAAGTTTGAGATGATTGGCAATTCCATGATACGACCATTTGGAGCGGCCATCAAACCACGCATACCAGCAAGCTGCGTAAAGTTGGAGATGTTACCACGGGCTCCAGAGTCACTCATCATGAAGATTGGGTTTTTCGCATCTAAAGATTCCATCAATTTTTGTTGGATTTCATCTTTGGCTGCATTCCAAACACCAATAACGCGTTCATACCGTTCATCATCTGTAATCAAACCACGACGGAATTGTTTAGTGATTGTTTCTACTTGTTTGTGGGCATTTTCAATGATGTCATGTTTTTCAGATAAAACCATGATATCAGCGATCCCCACAGTGATACCGGCATGAGTAGAGTGTTTGTAACCTAAGTCTTTCATGCGGTCCAACATTTTAGAAGTTTCTGTAACTTTGAAACGTTTGAAGACTTCTGCAATGATATTTCCTAAGTTTTTCTTCTTGAATGGTCCAACGAGCTCTTGTTCTTTGATGAAACTTGGAATATCTGTTCCTGCTTCAACAAAGTACTTGTCAGGCGTTTGGATTGTCAAGTTGAAATCAGTTGGTTCGTTTAGGTAAGGGAATTCTGGTGGCATAATGGAGTTAAAAATAACTTTACCAACCGTCGTTACCATCAAACGATTTTTTTGTTCTTCAGTGAATGGTTTGTCCCCTAGAGTTCTTGGGTTAACCGCAATCCGAGAGTGTAAATGCACATAGCCATTGCGCCATGCAGTTACAGCTTCATCCATATCGCGGAAGATCATACCTTCACCTTCACGGCCATCTTCTTCCATCGTCAAATAGTAGTTCCCTAAGACCATATCTTGAGAAGGGGTTACAACTGGTTTACCATCTTTTGGATTTAAGATGTTTTGTGCCGCTAACATTAACATCCGCGCTTCTGCTTGCGCTTCGTCATTTAACGGTACGTGAACAGCCATTTGGTCCCCATCGAAATCGGCATTGTAGGCTTCACACACTAATGGGTGCAAGCGGATTGCGCGACCTTCAACTAAGACTGGTTCAAAGGCTTGGATACCTAATCTGTGCAAAGTAGGTGCCCGGTTCAATAGAACTGGATGTTCTTTGATGACGTCTTCTAAAACGTCCCAAACTTCATCTTCCATGCGTTCGATTTTACGTTTTGCATTTTTGATGTTTGAAGCGATTTCTCTTTGGACTAATTCTTTCATAACAAATGGTTTAAACAATTCGATTGCCATTTCTTTTGGCAAACCACATTGATACATTTTTAAGAAAGGTCCAACAACGATAACGGAACGACCAGAATAGTCAACACGTTTTCCTAGCAAGTTTTGACGGAAACGACCTTGTTTCCCTTTCAACATGTGAGAAAGTGATTTCAATGGGCGGTTACCTGGTCCTGTCACAGGACGGCCACGACGACCATTATCAATCAATGCATCAACGGCTTCTTGTAACATCCGTTTTTCATTTTGTACGATAATAGATGGTGCATTTAAGTCCAATAAACGTTTTAACCGGTTGTTACGGTTAATCACACGACGGTACAAGTCATTTAAGTCACTCGTTGCAAAACGGCCACCTTCTAATTGCACCATTGGACGTAAGTCTGGCGGGATTACAGGAATAACATCCATAACCATCCAGCTTGGTTTGTTGCCAGATTTTCGGAATGCTTCTAAAATATCCAAACGGCGGATTGCCCGTGTCCGTTTTTGACCAGAAGCTGTTTTTAATTCTTCTTTTAATTCAGCTGCTTCGCCGTCTAAGTCAACGCTGTCTAACAATTGTTTAATTGCTTCAGCCCCCATCGCAGCAGTGAATGTTTGACCGTATTGTTCCCGTTTTTCACGGTATTCTCTTTCAGTCAATAATTGTTTTTTCTCTAGTGAAGTATCGCCTGGATCGATTACGACATAAGAAGCGAAGTAAATAACTTCTTCCAATGCCCGTGGGCTCATGTCTAAAACTAAGCCCATCCGTGATGGGATACCTTTGAAATACCAAATATGTGAAACCGGAGCAGCTAATTCAATGTGACCCATACGTTCACGACGTACTTTTGAGCGTGTTACTTCCACGCCACACCGGTCACAGACGATGCCTTTGTAACGGATGCGTTTGTATTTACCACAAGCACATTCCCAGTCTTTAGTAGGACCGAAGATGCGTTCGTCAAACAAACCTTCCCGTTCCGGTTTTAGCGTGCGGTAGTTGATGGTCTCAGGTTTTTTAACTTCCCCGTATGACCAGCTTCTGATTTTCTCAGGAGATGCCAGACCTATTTGCATGCTTTCGAATTTATTTACATCGATCAAAAGGGGTTCCCTCCATTTCATTTCTAGCGGGTTGCAACTGAATATAAACGTAAGCTTTTAAGGGAGTTTTGACACTTGACAGTCTATGACTGAAAAGTGCCAAATGCTCCGTTAAATTAAAGCTTATTCAACGTCTTCGGCAGTTTCGATTTCTTGATTCAAATCTTCTTCTGCAGTTTTTTCTTCAGCGGCAGCTGCCTGTTCAACTTCTTTAGCAGATTGTTGTTCGGCGAATTTCGTCAAAGCATCTACTGTAATTAAATCATCATCATCGTCATCCATGTCACGAAGTTCAATTTCTTCATCTTCGATATCAAGGACGCGCATATCTAAACCTAATGATTGTAATTCTTTCACTAATACGCGGAAGGATTCTGGTACACCAGGTTTTGGAATTGGTTCACCTTTAACGATTGCTTCGTATGTTTTCACACGACCTACAACGTCATCTGATTTATAAGTCAAGATTTCTTGCAAGGTGTAAGCTGCACCGTAAGCTTCCAGTGCCCAAACTTCCATTTCCCCGAAACGTTGTCCACCAAACTGCGCTTTACCACCCAATGGTTGTTGGGTAACAAGTGAGTAAGGTCCAATTGAACGGGCATGCAATTTATCGTCAACCATGTGGGCTAGTTTAATCATGTACATAACCCCAACGGAGATACGACCATCAAATGGTTCACCAGTACGGCCATCGTAAAGAACCGTTTTGGCATCACTTGCCATACCTGCTTCTTTAACAGTTGCCCAAACGTCTTCATCATTTGCACCATCAAAGACTGGTGTTGCAACATGAATACCTAATTGACGGGCAGCCATTCCTAAGTGTAATTCCAACACTTGTCCGATGTTCATCCGTGATGGCACCCCTAAAGGATTCAACATCACGTCAATTGGTGTACCATCTGGAAGATATGGCATATCTTCTTCTGGCATAATCCGGGATACAACCCCTTTATTACCGTGACGACCGGCCATTTTATCCCCTTCATGGATCTTACGTTTTTGCACGATGTAAACGCGCACTAACATATTAACCCCTGGTGATAATTCGTCGCCAGCTTCACGGGTAAAGATTTTCACGTCGTGGACGATACCGCCACCGCCGTGAGGAACACGAAGAGAAGTGTCGCGAACTTCGCGGGCTTTTTCACCGAAGATAGCATGTAATAGACGTTCTTCAGCTGATAATTCCGTTACACCTTTTGGCGTTACTTTACCAACTAATAAGTCGCCGTCTTTTACTTCGGCACCAATGCGGATAATCCCCATTTCGTCCAAGTTCTTCAATGCATCTTCCCCAACGTTTGGAATTTCGCGGGTAATTTCTTCAGGTCCTAATTTTGTATCACGAGCTTCTGATTCGTATTCTTCAATATGAATCGAAGTATAAACATCATCTTTAACCAAACGACGGCTCATGATGATGGCATCTTCGTAGTTGTAACCTTCCCAAGTCATGAAACCAATTAAAACGTTTTGTCCTAAGGCCATTTCCCCGTTTTCCATGGAAGGTCCGTCAGCTAGGATATCGCCTTTTTCAACTTCTTCCCCTAGTTTTACTAATGGGCGTTGGTTGTAGCTAGTACCTGAGTTTGAACGACGGAATTTTGTAACAGAGTAGACATCTAATGCCCCGTCTTCACGACGAACACGAATTTCAGATGCATCACAAAATTCAACGACACCTGGGTTTTTACATAATAAAGCAGCACCTGAGTCATGAGCTGATTTATATTCCATCCCAGTCCCAACCCATGGTGATTTAGGGTTAATCAACGGCACAGCTTGACGCTGCATGTTGGCACCCATCAAGGCACGGTTGGAGTCATCGTTTTCTAAGAAAGGAATACATGCAGTCGCAACTGCAACTACTTGTTTTGGCGATACGTCCATGTAATCAATTTTATCAATCGTTACTTCTAAGTTTTCAGAAGTTGCACGGGCCATCACTAATTCTTCTTTGAAACTACCATCTTCATTTAATGGGCTGTTTGCTTGGGCAACCACGTAATGGTCTTCAATGTCGGCTGTTAAATAGTCGATTTGATCCGTTACACGGCCAGTCGCACGGTCCACACGACGATATGGTGTTTCAATAAAGCCATATTTATTTACTTTTGCGTATGATGCCAAACTATTGATCAACCCGATGTTTGGACCTTCAGGCGTTTCAATTGGACACATACGACCATAGTGAGAATAGTGAACGTCTCGAACTTCATAGCCGGCACGATCCCGTGTCAAACCACCAGGCCCTAAGGCTGATAGACGACGTTTGTGGGTTAACTCACCTAATGGGTTTGTTTGGTCCATGAACTGTGACAACTGAGAAGAACCAAAGAATTCTTTGATACTTGCCACAACTGGACGAATATTGATTAATTGTTGTGGTGTTAGCGTTTCAGTGTCTTGAATAGACATCCGTTCTCTTACCACACGTTCCATCCGGGCTAAACCGATACGGAATTGGTTTTGTAATAATTCACCAACGGAGCGAATCCGACGGTTACCTAAGTGGTCGATATCGTCAACATTGCCGATACTTTCCATTAAGTTGAAGAAGTAGCTCATAGCAGCAATGATATCTGCAGGGCGAACTGTTTTCACAGAAGCGTCAGGATAGCCGTTACCGATTACGTTAACTTCTCGTTCTGGATCTTTTGGTGAAAATACTTTAATCACTTGAACTGTCATTGGTTCTGTCACGACACCATCTTCTGAAGGATAATACGTAACAGCATTCAAACCGTTATCTAAGAAAGGTGCTAATTTGTCCATTTCTTGGTGAGACAAAACAGTGCCTTTTTCAACGATGATTTCACCTGTTTCAGGATCAACCAAAGTTTCAGCTAACGTTAAGTTCAATAGACGTGTTTTAAGGTCTAATTTTTTGTTTACTTTGTAACGACCGACATTAGCAAGGTCGTAACGTTTTGGATCAAAGAAGCGGGCATTCAAAAGGTTACGAGAACTGTCCGCAGTTTTTGGTTCTCCTGGACGTAGTCGTTCGTAAATATCTTTTAAGCCTTCTTCAGTACGAGAATCACTTGCGTTTTTATGCAAGTCTTTTTCGATTGTGTTGCGTAATGATAAGCTTTCGCCAAAAATTTCAAGAATTGTATCGTCGGAGCCAAAACCTAACGCCCGAACCAATACTGTTAATGGAATTTTACGTGTGCGGTCAATCCGTACATAGGAAATATCTTTGGCGTCTGTTTCCATTTCCAACCATGCACCACGGTTAGGAATAACAGTTGAACCAAAGCCTTCTTTACCATTTTTATCTACTTTACCGTGGAAATAAACACCTGGTGAACGTACCAACTGTGATACGATAACCCGTTCAGCACCGTTGATGATGAATGTACCTTGTTCGGTCATCAATGGGAAATCACCGAAGAAAACTTCTTGTGATTTAATTTCGCCAGTTTCCCGGTTTGTCAAACGCAAAGTAACATGTAGTGGCGCAGAATAGTTTGCATCATGCGCGCGAGCTTCTTCAACTGTGTATTTTGGTTCCTTCAAGTCGTAATCAACAAATTCCAGTGACAAATTACCGTTAAAATCATCAATTGGTAAGATGTCTTCAAACATCTCACGTAAACCTTCATCTAAAAACCATTGGTAAGAGTCGGTTTGAATTTCGATCAAATTCGGTAATTCCAATACTTCACTGATTCTAGCGTAACTTCTACGTTCGCGATGTTTCCCGTATTTTACTACGTGTCCAGCCAAGCTCTTCACCCCTCAAAAATTTCTTTCAAAAAGGCTATCCAACTTTCGTTACAAAAAGATTACAAATATTAAACTTTCGTAACAAAAAGCATTTTTTGCGGCTTTTGGGCATAAAAAAAACCAAAAGATAGAACGTTCAAATTGACCTTTCTACTTTTGTTTTCCTATGGCAAAGCCGAAACGGACAATAGATCGTTCCTGCTTCCTTCTTTTCATCAGATAGTTTTTGCTCTGTCGATTATACAGACCAAATACCATTTTGTCAATGGTTTCTCCCAGCGCTGACGGCTTTGCTTAATAGTTTGTTAAAGATTCATTCTTTCATTTGATTCTTTTCAAAATGGTGAAACAAATTCTTTTCCTTTGAAAAAACTTAGCCGCTCTTGTTCAATTATTAACAATTTTTTCGTGACTTTCTACAAAAAAATATAGTTCAATAGGAAAGCCAAATGAACTTGGTCAACTTGCAAGCTTTAAGGTGGAAGTTCAATAAATTGTTTTTCAAATTTTTTGAAGTTTTAACTTAAAGCCGTAGAAAGTTAGTTCATGAAGCTAACACAATAGGAAAGCCAAATGAACTCGGTTAGTCTTTTGGCATTAAGCTGAAGCTGTCTGGCTTTACAGCAAAAAATTGAATCTTTTATTTGGAGTGTTTTGTATGGAGAAAATTAGCGGCCTCATTTTTTGGGTACCGGTGCTACTTTTTCTAATTATTGCTGCCTTTTTTATTAAGTGGGACCGCCACAAAATAATTTTAGCCGTTTTGCTGCTATTATTATTATTTTTCTTCAGCCAAGTGCTGAATCACCGGCATTTTGAGTCCCCAACGATTTTATTAATACGAATTGGCTGTCTTTTTGTTTCTTTTTTAGCATTAATCCTTTATCTTTTATATGACCATAAAAATAGATAGGAGGTTTTTTCTTGACGACAAAAGACCGCGTATTACAACTTTTAAAACAAAATAACGCCACTTTATCCGGAGAAAAAATTGCCCAAGAATTAGCTATTTCCCGTACTGCTGTCTGGAAAGCAATTAAAGAATTGGAAAAAGTCGGTTATACTTTTGAGCATTTAAAAACAGGTTACCGTTATTTACCACAAGATCGCTTGGATGATGTAGCCATTGCCGCTGGTTTACCTGATTTAGCAGTGGCGACAAAAGACATCTCGGAATCGACGATGAAAGATGCCAAACTTGCCCAAGTTAGTGGTATTAAAGCACCCTTTTTAGTCGTAGCCGATATGCAGACAGCGGCGCACGGCCGCTTTAACCGCCCATTTTTCGCGCAAAAAGGCGAAGGCATTTACATGAGTTTATTACTAACTCCTAACCAATCTTTTGCGGAATTACCCCAGTATACCGTTTTGGCGGCTGTGGCTGTTTGCCAGGCGATTGAAAAATTAACAACCCGCAAACCACAAATTAAATGGGTCAACGATATTTATTTGGAGGGGCGTAAAATTTGCGGCATCCTTTCAGAAGCCCAAAGCGATTTTGAGTCTGGCATTATTTCCCACGTGATTATCGGTATGGGCTTTAACTTTGCCATTCCACAAAAAGATTTTCCAAGTGACCTGCAACAAAAAGCCACTTCTCTTTTTGCCGAAGGGGGTACGCCACCTTTTGAACGTAATCAATTAATCAATGAAATTTGGCGGCACTTTTTTGACCTATTAGCGCAATTACCCAAGCAAGATTTCTTAACTGAGTATCGCAAGCGCTCCTTTGTTTTGGGGCAAAATGTCAGCTTTACGCAGGGCGGAAAAACGTATTCCGGTATTGCTAAAGATATTACCGATGAAGGCCAGCTAGTCGTAGCTACGCCACAACAAACCTTCACCTTAAACTCTGGCGAGATCAGTCTCAGCTCCATTGGCAAATAAGGCAGAAAAGTTCAGTTAAAAAGAGCACTAACTTTTTTTGTGAAAGTAACGCATATTTATTTTGACATAAAAAACGCCCATCAAAGTCCTCCTAGAAATTTCTAGTCTGCTTTGATGGGCGTTTATTTGGTTGGATTTTATCTGTTAGCGTAGCAATTGCCAGATTAAAGATAAGCCTAGGCAGATAACATAGGCACTATTAAAGAGCACCATGTTTTTCAAGGAATAAACAAAACTATGGGGTGCAGGCAATTCTTTTTTGTGGGCAATTAAATTTTGGCGGATCTTTGGCAAAGTTAAAAAGACCAAAAGCAGTGGCCAAGAGAAGATTTGCAGTAACACACCGACCAAAATTGCCACGTAACTGGCATACATCAAATACGAAAACAAGTGAATTCCGTGCTCGCGGCCAATGTAATAAACCAAAGTATAGCGATGGTTTTTAATATCTGTTTCCAAATCTCGCAAATTATTTGCCAACATGATATTGGCAATCGTACAAATTAAAGGTATTGCAGCTAAAACTAGCGCTGCAATCAGCCAGAAATTTCCGTCAAAGGAAAACTTACCGCTCGCAAAATCAACGCTTAAATACATCACGTTGCTACTCATGGTATTGATATAAACTACCATAGCAGTAATCCCCAATCCCATTGTTACACCACTGAAAATTTCTCCCAATGGCATCCGGGATAACGGTACTGGGCCATAGGTGTAAAAAATGCCGATAAAACAGCACACCAAACCTAACACGAGCAATAACCAGCCTGTTTGATAGGCTAGAATAAAACCTAAAAGAGCAGCGGTTAAAATCATTCCTACAATCATTTGTCGCACCAATTTAGGCGACACATTTTCCCGCCCAATCACATTTTCGTTAAACTTATAGGTTTGTGAATGGGCTTTTTCAAAGTCCATATAATTGTTAATTGCCGTTGTCGTCATATCAAAAATTAACATGGCAATAAAAAATAATAGCGTATAACCAAAATGAAAGGAATGATAAAACGTAGCTGAAAACAGTGCCCCAACTAAGAAGGGGAAAACACTGGCAATTTTAGTCTTAATCTCCACGATTTCCAAAAATACTTTTAAAGACATACCACAAACTCCTTTTTCCATCTCAAAGGCGGCAATAAACAATTCAAAATAATAAGCCAAATTTAGCCGCAATTTTCCTAATTTTAGAAAACTGGTGCAAAATTTTGGCTTATCACCTGTAACTAAACGCGTTTAGAACCGCCCCGCCTTTTTATTTTAATTCACTACGATTTCCCATGGTATAACCAGAGTCTTTCCCAATTTTGAAATTATCTTTAATTCCGTCGGTCACATAAATTTTATCGTCTTTGGTAACAAAAATTGCATCGCTGCCTTTTTCATGTTCTTCAATAAATTTCAACCCTTCTTTAACTCCCATAGCAAATACAGAAGTTGATAAGGCATCGCCGTCAATGGATTTATTCGTAATAATAGATACTCCAGCAATATCGTTATCATAAGGGTAACCTGTTTTAGAATCAAAAATGTGGTGATATTTTTTACCATCCACTTCCAAGAAGCGCTCATAAATACCAGACGTTACAATCGTCCGATTCTTTTCTTTGATACTGCCGACAATGGAGCCACGGCTCTTATTAGGATCTTGAATACCGACATTCCACGGATCTTTTTGGCCACGGTTGCTATGACCTAAAACATAAACGTTCCCGCCAAGGTCAACAATAGCAGACGTTACACCTTTATCTTGTAAAACTTTTACTACTTCATCTGTAATATAGCCTTTGGCGATCGCACCAAGGTCGATGATCATTCCTTTTTCTTCCAAATAAACCGTTTGATTTTGGTCGTTGAATTTCACTTTATGAAAATCAATTTTTTTCAAAGCGGCATCGATTTCGCTTTGGGCTGGTTTTCTGGCATCGTCAAAGCCGATCCGCCACAATTGCGTGATCGCACCGATGGTCATATTAAAGGCTTCATCTGTTTCTTCACTATATTTGTAGGCTTCTTTTAACAAGTAATACATATCCGAAGTTACTTTCACCGGTTTAATCCCGGCGTTTTCATTAATCGCATCAATTTCTGATCCTTTTTGATTAATGGTGATCTTGTCAGCTAATTCTTTTACCCGATCAAAAGCCGGTTTCATCGCGTCTTCTTTCCCTTCGTCGTAAACGCGAATTCTAACGTAGGTTCCCATTAAAAATTTTTCCTGGTAATAAGGTTCTTCTCGTAATTTTGCCGTCTTTTTCTCGCTGTCGCCTTTGCCACAAGCAGCTAAAAAGAAAATGCCGATAAAGGCAATAAACAGCAGGCGCCAATATTTTTTCATGTTCCTTCCTCCTTAAAATCAACGTTTACATCATAGCGGTTTTTAACTTGTTTGCAAAGTCACAAGCTTATAAAAAAAGCGGAATATTTCATTTTTTTAAGAAAATGAAATAACAAAATAAAATAAAAATTCCTTTGTGCAAATTAAGCCGTTGGAAAAAGCTGTGATCCGTCAAAGTTAATAACTATTTTATCCATTTTTTTCACAATGGTTTCCGTTACATTAGCAAAAAATGAAAACTATCACTTTCTTTTAACCAAAGTGGCATTTCTAACAGCTTTCATTATTTTATAATCAAAAAAAGTAGAAATATAGTTAAACTTGACCAGTGACCATTTTACTTTCCCTTAGGATTTTTCTACGGCAGAAAAACGCCTAGTTGAAGCCGCTACTAGCTCGCATCTTCAGTATTTTTTTCAAAGTTTAAAAAATTTTTTCTCGTCACGCTTACGATTCAACTATGGCAGAGAGCGCCTAGTTGAAGTCGCTGCTAACTCGCATCTTCGGTATTTTTTTCAAAGTTTGAAAAATTTTTCCTCGTCACGCTTACGATTCAACTACGGCAGAAAAACGCCTAGTTGAAGTCGCAAAAATCCCGACTGCTAAAAAAAGCAGCCGGGATTTCATCAGGTGATAGATTATTCAGTTACAATGTTGTCAACTTCGATTGGAGTTGTGTCGCCTTTTTCAGCGGCATTGATTAATTGTTCAGCGTAGATGATGAATGTATGTGAGCTGTGAGTTGCACCAGTTACAACGTCCATATCAGCAGGTGAACCGTCTTCTTTGCCCATTGCAGCTAAGAAGTTTTTGTTTAAGTCTTCGATATATTCTTTAGGACCAACGCCAGATTTGTCTTTCATATTCTTTTCGTAGTCAGCGTCATCTTTTTTAGATTTGCCGTCTGCGTTTAAGTTATCGTATTTAGATTCAGTAATTTTACCGTCTTTAACTACGATTGAAAAGTCAACGTGGTAGCCGTTTTTGTCATTTTTTTCTTTCAATGCATATGTGCCGTCTTTAAGTTCTGCACCATTGTCAATTTCAATTGTATCTGTTTTACCAGCTTGAGCAGCTTGGATTAATTGTTGTGCATAGTTTTGGAAAGATTCAAATGAATGTGTCGCGCCTGTAACAACGTCCATGCTTGATGGATCTTGTGCTGCAACTAATTCTTCGTTGAATTTAGGAATAAATTCTTCTGGTGAGATACCAGCTTTGTCTTTCATTTGTTTGTTGTAGTCAGCATCTTCAGTTTTTGATTTGCCAGCTTCATTGATGTTATCGTATTTAGATTCAGTAATTTTACCGTCTTTTACAGTAATTTCAAAAGTTGCACGGTAGCCGTTTGAATAGTTCTTTTCTTCTAACTTGTAAGTACCGTCTTTCATTTCGCCGCCAGCGATAACTTTAGCTGCTTCTTCTTTTGCTGCTGAAGATGAAGCTGTTGTTTGTTCTGTTTTAGCAGATGAGCTTGCTGCGCTATCATCTTTTTTGTCTGCACTACATGCGCCTAACACTAAAGCAGAAAACGCCAAGACTGTAAAACCCGCTACTAATTTTTTTGATTTCATTTTGTATTTCCCCTCTTCATTTCACTTATTCTTGTCACATACTAAGCATGTGATACATATTACATTGTAATTAATCTTACATAAAAGTCAAACGTTTCCATGATTGTTAACGATTCACAAAGCCTGTTATTGTATCTTCGATTCGCCATTTTTCTTAATTTCGTTTCATTTTGAAAAAAATTTCACATGAAAAACTGCCATCTTTTTCTTTTTCTAAAAACTGGCAAAGCTGTGTTCTGACAACTATTGTTCTTTTTGTGTTTTTATTTGAAAAAGCATTGCCCCTCCTTTTTTTCACAAAAAAACTTCCAGTCGTAAAAGACCGGAAGTTCAAAAATTTTTTAATAAAAATTATTCTGCAGCTTTTTTAGCAGCGTCGATAATTCCTTGTAAGTAACCCGCTGTATCAGCAAATGTCGCACCGGAAACAACGTCAGAAACTTTACCGTCTTCGCCTTGACCTTTCAAGTCGCTAACAGCTTTTTCTAATTCTGCCACTGTTTTACCTTTTGCAAAGGCATCAACGGCGTGAATATTTTCTTCCCATGTTTGTGTAGCTTTTGCATGGTCTTTCATCATAGCAGAGTATGCTTCATTGTTAGCATATTTAGAACCTAAAACCAAGTTGTCTTTAATGCCTTCACCAAATGCAGCATTTGAGTTTGGCACGCCACCGAAGTCTGCTGGATCAACATATTGGAATTCATCAACAAAGGTTGCAGCTACTTTGTCACCGTCTAAAGCAACTGTTACAGTAGCAAATGATTGATCGCCATGAGGAGCAGCTAAAATCATCGCTTCTTTCAAATCAGTGTTGCTTGTTTTTTCGCCAACCGAAACCATACCTGATTTAGCAGCATCTACGATTGATTGCAAGTAACCTTTAGTATCAGCAAACGTTGCCCCAGAAACAACATCGGCAACTTTTGCATCTTTGCCTTGTGCTTCTAAATCTTTAACAGCTTTTTCTACTTCTGCAACTGTTTTACCTTTAACAAAGTTTGTGATTGCTGTCATGCTAGCATCCCAAGTTTGCGTTGCGCCACCATGATCTTTCATCATAGCAGAGTATGCTTTGCTGTTTTCTTCTTTTGCAACTAAAATATTACCTTTCGGGAAGTTTTCTCCCAATTTGCCGTCTGAATTTGGCACGCCAGTCCAGTCGTCACCTTTTTCAACGTATTGGAATTCATCCATCCGGGCGGAAAGAATTTTGTCGCCATCTAATGTTACATTGACAACTGCAAATGATTTGTCTCCGTGAGGGGCTGTGTATAATTGACGCATAACAATTGTACCTGCTCCAGGAACTTCTGCATTTTCTGTTTTACCATCGACAATTTTAACGTCAGCATTTGCCGCTTTGCTGGATGAAGCTGTTGTTTGTTCTGTTTTAGCAGATGAACTAGCCGCGCTATCATCTTTTTTGTCTGGACTGCAAGCGCCTAATACTAAGGCAGAAAACGTCAAGACTGTAAACCCTGCTACTAATTTTTTGTTTAACATGGTATTTCCCCTTTTCATATTCTTCTCACGTGACAAGCATGTGATGCACATTACATTGTAATTAAAGCGACGTAAAAGTCAAACGTTTACAGCTTTGAGAAAAATTCACAATAATGGTCTATGTTCACAAGCTCATTTTCAGCGAAAAACCTCATTCTAATGAAGTTTTTAGAATAGACAAATGGCGAACAAGTCTGTATAATGGTGTGGATTGTGTAATAATTATCATACTATTTTTATATTTTAAGGAGCGATTTTCAATGACAAAGAAAAACATTGTCGTTGTGGGTGCGGGTTACGCAGGTGTAGCCGCTACTAAATTCATGGCCAAGAAATTGAAGAAAGATGATGTGGAAATCACATTAATCGATCGTCATTCTTATCACACCATGATGACAGAACTACACGAAGTTGCCGGCGGCCGCGTGGAACCAACTGCTATTCAATATGACTTACAACGCTTGTTTGCCCGTAAGAAGAACGTCAAATTAGTAACAGATACTGTAGTTGGTATCGACAAAGATCAAAAAGTTGTCAAAACACAAGCTGGCAGCTATCCATTTGATCACTTAGTAATTGGTATGGGTGGCGAACCAAATGATTTTGGTACCCCTGGTGTCAAAGAACACGGCTTCACACTGTGGTCTTTTGAAGATTCTGTCCGCATTCGCGAACACATTGAACACACCGTTGCCAAAGCAGCAATTGAACCTGATGCTACAAAACGTAAAGCAATGTTGACATTTGTTGTCTGTGGTTCTGGTTTTACCGGAATTGAAATGATCGGTGAATTAGTGGACTGGAAAGACCGCTTAGCTGAAGACTACAAATTAGATAAAAGCGAATTTACATTAAAAGTTGTTGAAGCAATGCCAACAATTTTAAATATGTTAAATCGTAACGATGCCAACAAAGCTGTTCGTTACTTGGAAAAGAAAAATGTTGAACTTGTTTTAAATGCACCAATCGTTGAAGTTGACGCAGATCATATTAAATTAAAAGACGGCTCTACTATTCCAACTCACACTTTAATTTGGACAGCCGGTGTTAAAGCAACCTCTGACGCAGCTGACTTTGGTTTAGAAGCAGCTCGTGGTAACCGTTTAGTTGCCAATGAATATATGGAAGCAAAAGGCTACGAAGATAAAAACATCTATATTATTGGGGATTTGGTTTACTATGAAGAACAACCAAATACACCAACACCGCAAATCGTACAAGCGGCTGAACAAACCGGTCACTGTGCGGCAGCAAACGTAGTATCTGCTATTAAAGGTGACGGTCAAAAACATAAATTCAAGAGTAACTATCAAGGATTCATGGTTTCTGTTGGTGCGAAATGGGGCGTTGCGGAATTATTCGGCAAAATCCATTTAAGTGGTTTCTTAGCAATCATTATGAAACACATCGTCAACTTGAAATACTTCTTTGATATTCGTTCTGGCTATTATATGTTCCAATACATGATGCACGAATTCTTCCACATCAAAGACGACCGCAACGTAACACGAGGTCATTCTTCTCGTTACGGCAATGTTTTGTGGAGTGTCCCATTACGCGTTTTCTACGGTTTAGTTTGGTTTATTGAAGCCTTCAAAAAAATCGTCGGAAACGGCGAAGTATTAAAACCATCTACTTGGTTTGGTGAAGGTTCTTGGTTTACAGGTAACTCTGTCTTCCCTTGGACTTGGGAATATGCTAAAGAAGCTGCGACAACCGCATCTTCTGGTGCTGACGCTGCTTCTGGTGCTTCGGCTACCGCGGCAACGACTGCTTCAAGCGTAGCCGACGCTGTCGGTGGTGCTTCTGCAACTGTTTCTTCTGGTGCAGCCGACGCAGCAACAAATGCAGCTTCATCTGGTGGTGCAGAAGCTGCGGCACATGCAGCCCACTTTGGCTTAAGCTACGGTTACGGCGAACAACCAATGGCTGTTTTAGACAAAGCGCCTGACTGGTTCAGCAGCATCATGAAAGTGATGATGCCAAATATGGACGTTGCGATGTTCTTCCAAAAAATGATGGTCTTCGTTGAAATCGGAATTGCACTTTGTTTAATGGCTGGTTTGTTCACTTGGTTAATGAGTGGTACAACAATCATCTTAGTTGCCATGTTCTGTATGTCTGGTATGTTCTACTGGGTTAACATCTGGTTCATCCCGGTTGCCTTTGCCTTAATGAACGGCTCTGGTCGCGCAGTCGGTTTAGACCGTTGGGTAATCCCATGGATTCAGAAAAAACTAGGCGGCTGGTGGTACGGCAAGCCGAAATCTCTTTACAATCAAAAATAAACTTGCTGTTAGGCATGTAAAAAAGACCCGGGCAGTTTTTGTCTGGGTCTTTTCTTAGTTACCAACCAAGTTCCTATGGTAAAATAAAGGACAAAAGAAAAGCGGAAGGTGACGGTTAGCTCTTAAAAAAATATCAGGAACTTGTATTCTGGTATGCTTTTTACCAGAATCGAGTTTTTGAATTTTTCTTAAAGTGTTGACACCTGAAGCTAGACAAAAGAAAAGCGATAAAACTCGGTTTACTTCCAAGCATTAAGATAAAATTTTAATAAATTGTTTTTCAAATTTCTTGAAATTTCAGCTTAATGCCGTAGGAAGTTCGTTTTAACTGCTAGATCAAAAAGCGGAAGGTGACCTTTCACGCTTTCGAAAAAATTACACTAACTTTGTATTCAAATGTTTTTTAGCACACGTTTGTAACCCTTTAAGACTTAGAAAGGTGACCTTTTTGAAACTAAAAGAATTTATTAAAGCCAGTAAATTAAAACCCTGGGATTTTATCATCGTTATTATTTTGATTATTGCTTCTTTTATCCCGACCCTTATTTTTGGCTTGCAGCAAACAGATGCTCCTGTTACGACCAAAGTAGCGGTTTTGCGGGTTGACGGCAAAGAGATCAAGACCTTTAAACTTTTTAAAGGACAAATTGAGACGTATCGTTACGAAGATCCTGATGGAGATTATAATTTAATCGAGGTAAAAGACGACAAAATCCGTATCAAAGAAGCAAATTGCGGCGATCAGGTCTGTGTGCGGCGGGGCTGGGCCAAAAAAAATGGCGAGACGATTGTCTGTTTGCCTCATAAACTGGTCATTGAGGTACAAGGCCAAAGTTCAGGAGGTGACGGCGACGATTTAATTTATTAATTAGACGTCCCAAAAAATGAGTCGTACACAAAAAATGATTTATATTGCGCTTTTGGTTGCACAAGGTGTAGTCATTGGCTTAATTGAAAATATGATTCCTTACCCCTTTGCCTTTGCCCCTGGTGCCAAACTGGGCTTAGCAAATTTAATTACCATTATTTCTCTTTTCACCATGCCCAAAAAAGACAGCTTTACTCTAGTTTGGATGCGCCTAATTTTAACTACTTTATTAGGCGGCACACTTTCAACTTTTCTTTATAGTATGAGCGGTGCTATGCTAAGCTATTTTGCGATGGCCTGCTTACGCATTTTGGGACCAAAACGCATCAGCATCATCGGCATTAGTGCCGCCGGCGGCTTCATGCACAATGTTGGGCAGCTTTTAACAGCTTCTTTTATTGCCCAATCTTGGACGGTCATGTTGTACCTGCCGATTCTTTCGTTTTTTGGTATCTTATCTGGAATTGCCATTGGTATTGCTGCAAACTTTTTATTGCAGCGGGTGCAAACATTGCAAAAATTCCAAATTGCCTATGAACATCAAACAAAACAAAGTTGGCGCTAATACGCTGATCTTTTGTGTCAATTGTTGGAAATAAAAGGGAAAAGAACCTTATGCACCTTTTAAAACCTAAAGGAGAATTTTATGAAGTTACATCCACTGTGGCAGGACTATCCTGTCTTACAACCTGAATTGCGTCAAACTTTGACGCTGATGGAAGATTCTATCAAGTTAAAAAACAAACCTGTTGCAACAGCAATTTTAAGCATGATTCACTCCGGCGGCAAGCTATTGCGCCCTGCTTATCAATTACTTTTTTCACAATTTGGGCCCGAACAAGACCGCAAGAAAGCTGTCTCTTTGGCTGCTTCAATTGAAATGTTGCACACAGCAACGTTAGTCCACGATGACATTGTCGATGAAGCTGATTTGCGCCGCGGACTTCAAACTATCCGCTCTGAATTTGGCAATGCTGTGGCTGTTTATGCTGGTGATTTTCTCTTTGTCTGCTGTTTTAAATTAATGGCAGACTACGCTAGTTCCATGCGCAGCTTGCAAATCAACTCCCGTAGTATGGAAAAAATCTTAAACGGAGAACTCGGACAAATGGACACCCGTTATGCGACCGATGTATCCATTGCCGAATATTTGGAAAATATTTCTGGAAAAACGGCTGAACTATTTTCCCTAAGTTGTTTTGTTGGGGCTTTAGAAAGTGGTACTGGGGAGCGTTTTGCCAAACAATGTGGTGATATCGGTCAAAATATCGGCATGGCTTTTCAAATCATCGATGACATCTTAGATTATTCTAAAAATGCCACCGAGATTGGAAAACCGGTCCTAGAAGACGTGCGCCAAGGCGTATACTCCCTTCCTTTATTATTGGCCTTACAAAAAGCACCACAAAAATTACTACCGCTTTTAGAAAAAAAAGCTGAAATTACCGATACAGAAGTTGAACAGCTTTATCAATATGTCCATGAATATGGCGGCGTAGCAAAAGCAAAAGCCTACGCAAAAGATTACACCGATAAAGCGCTAAAAGGGATTCACAAGTTGCCCGAAAATGACTTAAACACCAAAGAGACACTTTTACGTTTAACCCAGACGATATTAGAACGGAACAATTAGACGGCATTTTTTACCAAAAAACGACGCTAAAAATTCAAGGACTATCTCTAATGAAAAGAGACCGTCCTTGAACTTTAACGTCGTTTTTTTGGACCTGTAATGTTTCACTAATACACCAATTTCTTATACCGCTGCATGCGCCAATAAGAATTAAGGAAGACCGCAAGAATGAACAAGAAAATAATCGGCACTACCAAATGATTCAAAATCCGCATCAAAGCAAAAGGTAATTCAAAGAAAAAAGCGCGCCAAAACTCACTACCCGTTTTCTGCCAGAGACCTGGTGTTAGAAATTCTTTTTGTGGGTGCCACAACACAGAAAGGTCAGTGCTACTCATAAATAGCGCCACATAAATTGGGACTAGAAAAGACAAAGAGCCAAAGACACCCTTGCGAATTCGCTTTTCCCGTTCAATCAGAGAGGAAACATCTGAAAATAATTGCAAATTTTGGCTGCGATCACTGATAAAATACTGGGTACCACTGTCGTAACGACCATAAATATGCTCCCAGCCAGCATCGGTCATAAATTGCAGATAATCGGTAAAGTCCTCTTTGTTTGTAAACTTACGATAATCAAATTGAATTACTTTGTCGGTATCCTTGACTTTTTTAAAGTGATAAAAAATCCCGCTGCCGGTGATGTCAAATAGCTGAAATCCTTGTGCTAACTTGCGGTTAAGCCAGACTTCTTCTTTTTCTAGCGAAAAAAATAGCCGAAATTTTGTAATTGTGCGATTCATTATTTTTCCCCCATTTCTTCAAAAATCTGTGTACAGTGCCTCATCCGATTCACTTCATCTGTCAAAATATTGCGCCCATATTCTGTGATGTGGTAAATCTTTCTGCGCTCTTGTATCGGCGATACTTGGATAATCATCTCGGCCTTCAACAAATTTTCGATCGCGCCATACATCGTCCCTGCTGCAATCCGGACGTTGCCCATACTTAATTCTTCAATTTTTTTAATCGCCAAATAACCATAAGTCGGTTCGGAAAATACCAGCAGCAGATAAAAAATCGTTTCCGTTAATGGTAATTGATCTGTTTTCATAAAAGTGCTCCCTGTTTTTATATAGTCAAACTGTATAGTTAAACTATATAGTACAACTGTATAATAGGCAAGAAAAAAAAGCCCCAAAATTTCTTTTCTGAGAAGAAATTTTGGGGACTTTTTAATCAATTGCTACAAAATAGCAATTTTCAGCGACTATTTTGTTAAATGATTAAAGTCTGTTAATGCAGTATAACTATAATTTTCATCAATTTGCTTTTTATCTTTGGCCCATTTGATAATGGCATCAAATTGTTCTTTAGGTACTTTTTGCGCATGAGGATAATCTTTTTGCTGCTTATCCAAATACGTACTCATAGCTTCTGGGAATTGATATTTGGTTAAAATATTCGCATATTCACTGGCTTTGTGTTGATTCATATAATCGATAGCTTGATTATAACCTTGATAAAAAGCAGTAATATCTTGGGGACGTTCTTTTAAAATGGCATCGGTAAATTGCAACGTACCGCCGTTAATTTTCGCCTCTTTAGAACTACCTAAAATTTTTGCGCCTTGTTTAGCCAACATGCTGGCTTGGGGCTCAGTATAAACCGCACCGTCCACTTGGCCATTTAATAACGCCTCTGAGCGGGCAGAAAATGAGGGAATATTGACAACTTCATAAGTAAAGCCGTCTTTTTTAGCAAAGTCGTCCATAATATATTCCAAAATAAAATTAGGAACTAAAGTGACTTTTTTTCCCGCTAAGCCCTTCATCTCCGTAATTTTGGATTGGGGGGAAGCCAACACTTTAAAATCTTCCAAAATACCGGAAGTAATTTTCATATCGATTCCGTTTTTCTTAAAAGTTGCTTCGGTCATAACATCACTAATTGTGCCGTCTAGCTGTTTGGATTGAACGGCAACATTGCGATCGTTTGGTGAAGCAAAGGATTTAATTGCGACATTGGTTCCAGCTTCTTTGAAGAAGCCTTTTTCTTGTGCCAAAATAATCGGGATAGCCGATTCTGCTGGTAAAATCCCCATATTAATTGTTTTTCCAGTTACTTTTTCAGCTGTCTTCGTCGTTGTTGTTGGCGTTGTTTGGGTATTGTTTTGACCACAAGCCGCTAAACTTAAAACACTGAGTACAACCAATAAACTCGCCGCTATTTTTTTCATTATTTTTCCCCCACGATTTCTTTAAATGCTGCTAAAGGTAATTGTGCCGGCACCACATTGCGGCGCAATTCCAACGGATTTGTCTCTTTTTCATTTCTGCCTTTAATGGTGGTAAAGGCTAGTTTAAAGCCCTCTTTGGCCAGAGTTGCTACGTTTTTTTCATCGTAGAGCCCAAATGGATAAGCAAAAACATCCTTCACTGGTACAAATTGATTACACTTTTTTAAATCTAAAATAAAATCAGTTTCACTTTCCCACATCGCTCTAGAAGCAGTTGTCCCTTTACGTTGGTGAAAATGATGGGTATGATTGGCATAAGTAAAAACATCTGCCATGCCCAATAGTTCTGGGAAACTCACCGGACGAGAAACTTCCGGCGCATATAAACTAGGCCTTGCAAAGATCCAACCAGTTGGCACAAATGAGACCGCCGTCAGTTTGCGTTGTTGTAAAATAGGATAAGCATAGCGCAGTTGCGATTGGTAACAATCATCAAAAGTTAACAAAATACTTTTTTTGGGCAGATTAAACTTTCCGGCATAAAAGGCTGCCACTTCTGCCAATGTTAAAAAATGATACTGCTGTGCGATTAAGTAATCGATTTGGGCTGTAAAACTGTCTAAATCATTGTATAAAGGCAACGGCAGTGAATCGGCGTAGCCATCTGCTACTTGAATCGGGCGCATCCCCGCTTTTATCTCAGCAAGTGGTCGGATTTCGTGAAACACTAAAGTTGTAAACATTTTTTTCTCTCCTTAAAAGCTGTCTTTCATTGAAAACCTCCATTAGTATAACACAAGGTTTGAAAAAAGCTGCACAAACTACTTAGAAAAGGATACCTATAGCATGCCTATTACCTTAAACAATGTTTCCTTCCATTATGGAAAACAAACTATTTTCACAAACCTAAATTATCGTTTTAAAAATTATCACCGCTATGCAGTCATTGGCCCTTCTGGCAGCGGCAAAACTACTTTATTGCAGCTGTTGCAAGGTTTTTTAGCCCCAACTGACGGCACCCTTACAAAAGATGAAGACACGATTATGACCGTCTTTCAAAATAATCAAATTTTTCCTTGGTTAACTGTTGCCGCTGCCGTAAACTTACCCTTAAAATTAGCCCACGAAAAAAAAGACAAACGCAACCAACAAGTAACACAGCTTTTAAGGGAGTTGCAACTTACCGACTTAAAAGATAAACGGCCGAAAGCTTTAAGCGGCGGACAACTACAACGAGTTGCCATTGCACAAGGCTTGGCCCTTAACCCGCAATTTTTATTACTGGATGAACCCACTTCTTCTTTGGACTCCCAAAGTAAAGAAAAAATTCAAGATTTACTCATCGCCCAACAACAAAGACGCCAAAACAGTCTGTTAGTCGTAACCCACGATATTGAAGAAGCTGCCTTTTTGGGTGAAACTATTTTAATTGTCAAAGATGCCCAACTCATCGTCATGGATAACCCAACATTTGCCGCTACCACTAAAAATCGACGGGAAAGTTTGGCCTTTTATGAATTTTGCATTGCTTTAAGAGCAGAGGTGCGACAATGAAAACATTACGACAACACGTAAGTCAACTGCTGCTGGGTGGAATTATGTATCTTTTGTTGTGGCAACTATTAGCCCTAATTACGAAAAATCACGCCATTCCAACGCCCCTTGCTACTTGGCCGACTTTTTGGGCCTTGAAAAAAATGCTGCTGCTTCACAGTGGTGCGAGTTTTTTACGGGTGTTGACTGCTTTAGCGTTGGCCCTTTTAGTCGGTGTTCCTATGGGGATTGTATTGGGCTTATCTAAAGGAGCCAATCGCATCTTAGCCCCTTTCATCTATTTTTTATACCCGCTACCAAAAGTCGCTTTCTTGCCGATTTTTATGCTGTTTTGGGGCTTGGGGAATTTTTCGAAGGTACTCTTGCTCTTTGCGATTATTTTACTGCAGGTAATCGTCTCCATTCGCGATGGCGTTCACCAAATTCCAGCCAACTTCCAAAAGACGATGACGAACTTTCATGCAAATTTTTTACAGCAGATTTATTATTTGATTTTGCCCGCCTTAATCCCAAGCCTCTTAACCAGCTTACGGGTCAGTATCGGCATTGCCTTAGCGTCTTTATTCTTTGCCGAAAATTATGCCACAGAATACGGCCTAGGCTATTTGATTTTAAGCGCATGGACCAAAATGGCCTACTCCGAAATGTTTGCCGGCATTTTTTGTATCGCATTATTAGGCGGCATATTATTCCTTTTATTGGACCTACTAGAAGAAAAGTTCCGCTATTAAAAAAAGCTTTGCAAACTCGTTTAGCCCGCTAGCATTAAGGGGGAAACTGGCTAAATTGCTCTTCAAATTTCGCCAGATTTTACCTTAATGTCGCAGAGGGCTAGTGCGAAAAGCTAGATTAAAAAAAGCTTTGCAAACTCGTTTAGACCTCTAGCATTGAGGCGGAAACTTAGGGAATAACTAGAAAACACAACGTTTATAGCCTTGATGTTGCGTGTTCTTACTTGGTGCTCCCAAAATTTCGCTTTGTTCTCCAAGCGAATTTCTTTTTAAAACGAGAGGACAATTCTCTTTTTCACCCCCAAATTTTTCAAAAAAATTTATGATCAGCACTAAAAAAAGTACGACCTTTTAAGTTTGCTTAAAAGGTCGTACTTTATTTTAACGCATTGTGACAAATTCCTCGGCTCCGGTTGGGTGAATCGCAACCGTATTGTCGAAATCTGCTTTTGTGGCCCCCATTTTGATGGCAACCGCAAAACCTTGTAACATTTCATCCACACCGATACCAATCGCGTGCAAGCCGACGATTCGTTCTTCTTCTCCCACACAAATCAATTTCATTTCGCATTTTTGCCGATAATCATTTAAGGCAAAATACATCGGGGTAAAGCGGGAACGGTAAACTTTTACTTTTTCAGCTTGATATTTTTCATAGGCTTGTTCTTCTGTCAGCCCGATTGTCGCAATCGGCGGATGGGTGAAGATCACCGTTGGAATCAGATCATAATCCAAATGCAGATCTTTTTTGCCATTAAATAAGCGCTCAGATAAACGCCGTCCGGCAGCAATCGCAACTGGGGTTAAATCAACTTTCCCGATAATATCGCCTACCGCATAAACACCCGGCACCGAAGTATTTTGGAATTCATCCACCGCGATAAACCCACGCTGGTCTAATTTCACCCCAATTTTTTCTAAATCAAGATTTTGCGTATTTGGTAAACGCCCACCGGCAAAGAGAACTTTTTCAGCCTGTAACTTTGCCCCGTTTTCAAACGTCACTGTAAAAGTATCGTCATCATTTTTAATAATTTCAGTTGCAACGTGCTCAGGATACAAAGACAAGCCTGCTTCTTGGTACATTTCCACTAAATTATCACTTAACATCGGATCAAAAGTTCGTAACGGACGCCCTTGCCGATAAGCCCACATGGTTTTAATGCCCATTTGTTGTGCCATACCAGAAAGCTCTGCTGCAATGTAGCCTGCTCCCAAGACCAGCATACTCTCCGGCTTTTTCGTCATGGCAAAAAAGTCGTCTGAATCCATTGCATATTCTCCCCCGGGGATATTCATATGGCTCGGTCTTCCCCCAGTCGCAATCAAAATATGAGGGGCTGTAAATTTTTCATCGCCAACCACTACCGTCTGGGAGTCGACAAATTTTCCATAGCCCGTTACTACATCAACTTTATTACTGTCTAAACCTCTTTGGTAAGCCCCGTGTAAAAAGGAAATATATTTTTCTCGGCGCGTCACCAATTCTGTAAAATCAAACGCTTTGATATCTGCTGTAATACCGTAACTTGGTGCATCGCGGCGAATCATTTCCAGCATTTCACTAGCCTGCCACATTACTTTTTTCGGTACACAACCAACATTTACACACGTTCCGCCTAAAGCTTTGCCTTCAATTAGCAAAACTTTTTGTCCGTGCAGCCCCGCTCTATTTGCCGATGCTATCCCGCCGCTACCGCCACCGATGACAATATAATCATAACTTTTCACGTAATTCTCCCCTTTATCCTTTTAGAATACGTCTGAAAATTTCAACGACAGATAATTTGACCTTTGTCCTATCAGTCACCCTTTAGTCTTCATTCAAAAAATTTGCTAAAATCTGAAGCCTACTACATTTTCAGACATACTAGGATTCCCATAATTTTTCCAATACCTGTATTGTACTTGAAAGAAAAATGATAAGCTAGTAGGCTGTTTATAGGCTAAACTTACTTAAAGATTACGTGGATATAACCAGTAATTTTTGCGTAATAGTTATTTTCGTATAAAGGAGCAAAATCATGCCGCTAAAATTTACCCAAATTCATCATGTTGCCATTATCGTTTCCAACTTCGCTAGCGCCAAACACTTTTATGTGGACATTCTGGGACTACCGATCATTAGAGAACATTATCGGCCCGAAAAAAATGATACGAAACTCGATTTGCAATTAGATAATTGCCAACTGGAAATCTTTGCCACAACTCATCCGCCCAAACGACCAAGTTTTCCTGAGGCTTGCGGACTACGCCACTTAGCCTTCAAAACTACCAATATTGAAGCCGAAGTCGCCTACTTAAAAGAACAGGGGGTAAGATGTGAAGAAATTCGGCGGGACACCTTCACAAACGAAAAAATGACTTTCTTCTTTGATCCTGACGGCTTGCCGCTGGAATTGCATGAATAAATAAAGTCGCAACAAATTAACCTGCACCCAATCTATCAAACAAAAAAACTCCTGTCTAATTCATGGTCGGCTATCTCATTTAGGTTAGCATCAAAGCTACCTTAGTGACAGTCATCCATTTAGACTGGAGTTTTTCTATTGTTGAACTAGTTTTATTCACAATAAGCTGAAATTTTGCTTTGCGGAAAATACACCAAAGTCAAGCTTCTGATATTTTTCCCGCCAAGCGAAATAACCTGCCTTGTCTTTTATCCTATTTCCTAATCCTTCTTCTTACGAATCATATCCCCCACCGCAACAGCTTGGGCAACAGGCATCGTTAAAATCATCATCGGATTTGGGGCCCGGTCGATCATTTCCCCTTCATCATTTTTCATCCATGCCACTGATTGTTCAAAATGTTTAAAGCCTGGTGAATAAAATTCAATTTCATCCCCGACAGAAAAGTGATTTCGTTGGCGAATCGTAGCAATTTTCGTTGTAGGATCATAGGCCATGACTTCGCCGACAAACTGATATTGCGGAATTTTACGTCTTGGGCCAAAGAGCTGTTCATTTTCCGTTGGTGTATGGTAATAAAAACCCGTTGCAAGCTCTCGTTGTGCCACTTTCCATAGTTCGTCAATCCACTCTTGTTTGCAAACATAATTTTCTGGATCTGCAATATAGCTGTCCACCGCCGCTTTGTACACGTTTGAAACGGTGGAAACATAGTGAATAGATTTCATGCGCCCTTCAATTTTTAAACTATCCACGCCGTTTTCAATTAAATCTGGAATGTGCTCAATCATCGTCATATCGACAGCACTCATGGAAAATTCTTCATTTACATTTCCTTTATCCGTTAAACTGCGGTGTTGCTCTGTACCAAAGGGCATATCGTATAATTCATATTTCCAGCGACAAGATTGTGAACAGCCGCCGCGATTGGCATCCCGCATGGACATATGGTTCGATAATGTACACCGGCCTGAATATGAAATACACATTGCCCCGTGAATAAAGGCTTCAATCTCAATTTCAGTATTTTTGCGAATTTCAGCAACTTCTGCCATTGAAACTTCCCGTGCTAAAACGACCCGCTCTAAGCCTTCATTTTTCCAAAATTCCAGTGTCTCAAAATTTGTGGCAGAGGCTTGCGTTGAAAGGTGAATCGGAAGACCCGGCGCTTCTGTTGCACAAATTTCAATCAATGCCGGATCAGACACGATCACCGCACTAATTCCGACATCCCGCAACTCGCGGAAAAATTCTCCCGCACCTTCTTGATTCCCTTCATGGGTAACCATATTGGCCGCTACGTATACTTTGGCATTGTGTTCTTTAGCAAAAGCTACACCTTCTGCCATTTCTTCATAACTAAAATTCCCCGCGCGGCTTCGCAAACCATACGCGTTCCCGCCAATATAAACAGCATCGGCGCCATAATGAATCGCCGTTTTCAATTTTTCCAAAGTTCCCGCCGGAGCCAAAACCTCCGGCCGCTTCAAGACTCTCTTTGTCATGTCTTTTTGTCACTCCTGCTTTAGATGTGAAAAAGGCTTGCACAGAAAGCGAGCAATAAGTCAAAAACAGTGTAAGCGCATTTTGCTTATCACTGGTTTTACTTATTGTTGAACTTTCTGGCCTTTTTTACTCGATTTAGTGATGTTGTCAACATCCGAATTGCCAACTGGTATTAAGTAAAACCAATTGTATGCCGCCTTTTGGCATGCACGTTGGGTGGCTTAATACCCAGTTGGCAGGACTTTTGACAACTCGATTTCTTTAGATGTGAAAAAGGCTCGCTTAGAAAGTGAGCAATTAGGCAAAAACAGTGTAAGCGCATTTTGCTTATCATTTATTTCTTGGCTTTTTGCTACTTTCTGGCCTTTTTCACTTCATTTATCGTAAATAGTTTCGCTTGCTTTTTAGCGAATCGCTTTTGGATCTAAATAATAAAAACCAGTGTCTAATCCGCGCTTTTCAGGATGCAAGGTCTGCAGTTTTTCATCTAATGCTGCAGCTTGTGCTTCGTCCCACGTCCCAGCTAAGATGGCTGCCTTAGCGGCCACAAATAATTCGGCAATGGCAACAAAATTGGCTTCATCGGTAAACAATCCATCCAGTTTCCACGTTGTAAAACCAGTTTGGGCCAACTGTCCTACTTCTTTCATCAAATCCAAATCATTATCAGCAAAAATATGCGTCCCATGACTATCTTCAAAGATTGAGTAATGGGTTTCTGGTTTTTTTGGTTCCGATAAGAACAAATCGCGTTCACGACTTGTACGCTCATCTTGCTGCGTATAATTATAATAATTTTGTAAAAGTGGCCGTTTTGATTGATGGATACAGGTTGCACCGTAAACTAAAACTTCCGCCGGTACCGTTAATTGTGGCGCCATTTCTACCATTTCCGCAAAAGGCACTTCTCTGGCTAAAACAGCCCCAACAGCACCTTTTTTACTCCAAAAATTAATTTGACGCGCACTGGTCACTAAGGTTTCCCCATCATATATAAAAGGCGTCGCCAAGTTTTCATTTTGCGTCATCACATAGACGACACCAGGATCTCCCACCACAATTTGATTGGCACCACTTTCTTTTACAAAAGCTAAATACTCCGGTACTAACTTCATTTTTTCCGGATGCATAATGCCATTGACGGCAATTGCTGCTTTTTTCCCGGCAGCATGGGCTAAATTTACTAATTGCCTTTGTTCTTTGCGTGAAAATGAATAAGGTAACCGCAAACCAAACGTTTCTTCCCCAAAGTAGATGGTGTCCACACCAGCTGCTAGTAATTTTTCGGCTTGGTCAACAGAGGCTACCGTTGTGACTAATTCAATCATCTTCTTCCCCCTTTGATAACTCAATTATCTTATCACAGGGTGTGGAATTTTAGAAGTAGCAATCAAAAATCCTACTATTTTTAGAAGATTTCCTGATTGGATTTTAAAAATACAACAGAACGCTAATAAGTCTGGTAATTTATCCCCCGAAAGTAAAATGGATAAAACAAAACTTTGCCAAAAAATCGTTAAAAGAGAACTGAACACAAAAACCCCCAAATGTTAGAAAATTACTAACATTTGGAGGCCGCATTTTTAAACGTTTTGCAATTTTTTCCCTTCAGTAGGTTCTTTTACTGTTAAGGTGATTTTCCCTTTTTTAGCACCGATTGTAACATTATCCCCCAAATGAATTTGGCCAGATAATAACGCTTCAGATAAACGATCTTCCACTTCTTTTTGCAGTGCTCTTCTGATTGGACGAGCGCCATATTCTGGATCAAAACCAGCTTTACCGATAACTTCATTGGCAGCAGGTGTGATTTTCAATTGAATATCTTGTTCGGCCAAGCGTTTTATAATGGATTTACTCATGATTTTCACGATTTGTTGAATTTCAGCTTCTCCTAATGAACGGAAGACAACTGTTTCATCAATTCGGTTTAAAAATTCAGGGCGGAAAGCTTTTTTCAATTCTTCTAAAATACGTTTTTGCATAGCCCCATGATCTTTTGTTAAATCCGTTACGTTAAAACCAACATTTTTTTCTTCACGAATTTGCGTAGCACCAATATTGGAGGTCATAATCAAAATCGTATTACGAAAATCAACTTTACGTCCTTTTGAGTCGGTCAAATGCCCATCGTCTAATACTTGTAATAAAATATTAAAGACATCTGGATGCGCTTTTTCAACTTCATCCAACAAGATAACAGAATATGGTTTAGAACGAACCTTCTCTGTTAATTGTCCACCTTCGTCATACCCGACATAACCTGGAGGAGAACCAATCAGACGGCTCGTACTGTATTTTTCCATAAATTCTGACATATCCACGCGAATCAGTGCATCTTCACTGCCAAACATCGCTTCTGCTAGCGTTTTGGCCAATTCGGTTTTCCCAACACCAGTTGGTCCTAAAAACATGAAGGAACCAATTGGACGATTTGGATCTTTCAAGCCACTTCTAGCACGACGAATCGAACGTGCGACAGCTTTAACTGCTTCTTCTTGGCCCACTACCCGTTGATGGAGAATTTTTTCTAAATCTAGGAGGCGTTCGCTTTCTTTTTTCTCCATTTGTTGCAACGGTACACCTGTCCACTGAGAAACGACAGTTGCGACATCTTCTGCTGTCACACGGTCAGCAAAACCAGAGGCTTCTTTTGTTTCCGCAAAGGCTAATTCTGCCAAACGTTGACTTAACTTTTTCTCTTTTTGGCGTAAACGAGCTGCCGCTTCAAAGTTTTGATTTTGAATTGCTTCTTCTTTTTCACTCATCAGATTTGCAATGTCTTCTTGCAAACCGATAATTTCAGAAGGTTCATCTGCTTTATCCAAACGCACTTTTGCTGAAGACTCATCCATTAAATCAATTGCCTTATCTGGTAACTGCCGCGAATTGATATAGCGAACAGACAACTGGACAGCCGCATGTAATGCTTCATCAGAGATTTCAACACCATGATGTTCTTCGTAACGAGGACGCAAGCCTCTTAAGATCTCTTCGGCCTCTTCTGGCGTTGGCTCATCGACTTGCACACGAGCAAAACGACGTTCCAATGCAGAATCTTTTTCAATATACTTTTGATATTCATCTAGCGTGGTGGCCCCAATTGTTTGTAACTCGCCACGAGCTAAAGCCGGTTTCAAAATATTGGAAGCATCAATGGCCCCTTCAGCTCCGCCGGCACCAATCAAAGTATGCAGCTCGTCGATGAATAAGATAATCTGCCCGTCATGATAAATTTCATCAATGATTTTTTTCATCCGGTCTTCAAATTCACCACGATATTTCGTACCCGCTACAAGAGAACCCATATCCAGCATCATCAAACGTTTTTGCTGCATATCTTCCGGAACTTCGCCCCGCACGATCTGTTGCGCTAAACCTTCTGCAATAGCTGTTTTCCCAACACCAGGTTCCCCTACTAAAACAGGATTATTTTTCGTTCTGCGCGAGAGGATTTGAATCAGACGTTTTACTTCTTTACTGCGGCCTACCACGGGATCGAGGCGGTTTTCTCTGGCAAGCTTCGTTAAATCCCGAGCTAAGCCGTCTAGCGTCGGCGTACCTTGCTGCATGCCTTTTGTACCCTGAGGCGCTTGTCTGCGGCGTCCTCCTAACCCGTTATTGGGTGCCTTGCTTTCACTTACGCCCATTTTCTTTTTCAAAAGTTGGCGCATTCTAGCTAAGCTCAAACCAAGGTTGACCATGATGCGAGAAGCAAGAATTTCATCATCGCGTAAAAGTCCCAGTAGTAAATGCTCTGTGCCAATATTCGGAGCGCCTAAGCGTTTTGCTTCGTCACCTGCATAGGCAAAAATTTGTTTTGCCCGTGGTGAATACGGTAAGTAAACTCCAGCCGGATAAGATTTCATCGTGCCATAGCCAGTTAAATGCTCAATTTCTTCTCTAACATCTGTTTCAGTAACGCTCATTTCCCGTAAAACTTTTCCAGCAATACCATCTTGTTCAATAATCAAAGCCAATAGTAGATGTTCTGAACCGACTGACTGATGTTTGAAAGTTTTTGCTTCTTCTTGGGCAATCGTCAAGACCGCCTTGGCTTTTTCTGTAAATAATTCATCCATCTGACTCACTTCCTATCCTCATAACTTAATCGCTCTAGCACTGCATGTAACATGCCAGCTCGAATTTCATTTTCATTTTTAAAACGTCCCAGCGTACTTTTAGCCAAAGCCGCTAAAATTAAATTACCTTCTGTTTTGGTTAAAATATCTTCTTCGTATAGCTTTTGAATAATGGCTAAAGCATCTTTTTCACCTAGTGTATCGACAAAAAGTTGATCTACTTGCTCTAAAAAGCGATGATTGTCAGAAATTTTGATTTTTTCAATTCTAATATAGCCACCGCCACCGCGCTTACTTTCAACAACATAGCCCCGTTGAATTGTGAAACGCGTATTAATGACATAATTAATTTGGGATGGTACACAGTTGAATAAATCAGCCATCTCGGTGCGACGGATTTCAATCATTTCGCTATCTTCCAAAATTTTTTTCAAATAAGCTTCAATTAAATCAGAAGTGTTGTGACGACTCATAATGCGATTTCCCTCCCTTGACTAATTCTGACCTTAATTATACCCAACTTAGCTGGATAATTAAAGGAACATGACTGAATCACAACATTCCTTTAAGAATTAGTGGAAGAAAAAGTAAAACACGTACACACGAACTGCTTTGTAACTTCTTTATAGGAAATAAAAGTTACTTCTCTATTTTACCGCAACTTTCACAAAAGTAAAAAATCTAACACAATGAATATTCATACATTAATTTGAGCTAATCACATACTATTTTTCCTTATAATTCACTAAATAATTTACTAGCTTGTCTATTTTTTAAACAAAATCATAGCTAATAAAATTTTGACCTTGAGAGAACTATTTTGATATACAAAAAAACGAAATCCTTAATATGATTTCGTTAAGACGCGCCCAAGAGGAGTCGAACCCCTAACCTTTTGATCCGTAGTCAAACACTCTATCCAGTTGAGCTATGGGCGCATAAATATTAAATTAAGTCTGACAACATTATAGCTTAAATTCATTTAGAAATAAAGCCTAAAATAAAAAAAATCGGGAAGACAGGATTCGAACCTGCGACCCCTTGGTCCCAAACCAAGTGCTCTACCAAGCTGAGCTACTTCCCGATAAAAAATAAAAAGACTACGCGCCCAAGAGGAGTCGAACCCCTAACCTTTTGATCCGTAGTCAAACACTCTATCCAGTTGAGCTATGGGCGCATCTTTCTAATGCCGAGGACCGGAATCGAACCGGTACGGTGATCACTCACCGCAGGATTTTAAGTCCTGTGCGTCTGCCAGTTCCGCCACCCCGGCTTTTTTACTTTTTAAAGTAAAGCGGAAAACGGGGTTCGAACCCGCGACCCCCACCTTGGCAAGGTGGTGCTCTACCACTGAGCTATTTCCGCATGGTTTTGATGCCGGCTAAAGGACTTGAACCCTCGACCCTCTGATTACAAATCAGATGCTCTACCAACTGAGCTAAGCCGGCCTTTTATGCGGGTGAAGGGACTTGAACCCCCACGCCGTAAGGCGCCAGATCCTAAATCTGGTGCGTCTGCCAATTCCGCCACACCCGCATATTTCTTATGAGCCGTACAGGGCTCGAACCTGTGACCCTCTGATTAAAAGTCAGATGCTCTACCAACTGAGCTAACGGCTCATATGGGGGTTAACGGGTTCGAACCGCTGACCCTCTGCTTGTAAGGCAGATGCTCTCCCAGCTGAGCTAAACCCCCATAAGTTCGCGTGGCGACGTCCTACTCTCACAAAGGGAAACCCTTCACTACAATCGGCGCTAAGAAGCTTAACTTCTGTGTTCGGCATGGTTACAGGTGTATCCTTCTCGCTATCGCCACCACACTATTTAATTAAGTGAATTTCATTCACTCAAAACTGGATCTTGAAGTTTTTCAAAACTCTTCCGAGTTTTCTTTTACTTTGGTTAAGTCCTCGATCGATTAGTATCAGTCCGCTCCATACATCACTGTACTTCCACTCCTGACCTATCTACCTGATCTTCTCTCAGGGATCTTACTTTCTTTAAGAAATGGGAAATCTCATCTTGAGGTGGGCTTCACACTTAGATGCTTTCAGCGTTTATCCCTTCCCTACATAGCTACCCAGCGATGCCTCTGGCGAGACAACTGGTACACCAGCGGTAAGTCCATCCCGGTCCTCTCGTACTAAGGACAGCTCCTCTCAAATTTCCAACGCCCGCGACGGATAGGGACCGAACTGTCTCACGACGTTCTGAACCCAGCTCGCGTGCCGCTTTAATGGGCGAACAGCCCAACCCTTGGGACCGACTACAGCCCCAGGATGCGACGAGCCGACATCGAGGTGCCAAACCTCCCCGTCGATGTGGACTCTTGGGGAGATAAGCCTGTTATCCCCAGGGTAGCTTTTATCCGTTGAGCGATGGCCCTTCCATGCGGAACCACCGGATCACTAAGCCCGACTTTCGTCCCTGCTCGACTTGTAAGTCTCGCAGTCAAGCTCCCTTCTGCCTTTACACTCTGCGAATGATTTCCAACCATTCTGAGGGAACCTTTGGGCGCCTCCGTTACCTTTTAGGAGGCGACCGCCCCAGTCAAACTGCCCATCTGACACTGTCTCCCACCACGATTAGTGGTGCGGGTTAGAGTGGCCATAACACAAGGGTAGTATCCCACCATTGCCTCCTTCGAAACTAGCGTCCCGATCTCTACGGCTCCTACCTATCCTGTACATGTGGTACAGACACTCAATATCAAACTACAGTAAAGCTCCATGGGGTCTTTCCGTCCTGTCGCGGGTAACCTGCATCTTCACAGGTACTAAAATTTCACCGAGTCTCTCGTTGAGACAGTGCCCAAATCGTTACGCCTTTCGTGCGGGTCGGAACTTACCCGACAAGGAATTTCGCTACCTTAGGACCGTTATAGTTACGGCCGCCGTTTACTGGGGCTTCAATTCGTACCTTCGCTTACGCTAAGCACTCCTCTTAACCTTCCAGCACCGGGCAGGCGTCAGCCCCTATACTTCATCTTTCGATTTTGCAGAGACCTGTGTTTTTGATAAACAGTCGCTTGGGCCTATTCACTGCGGCTGACCTTGCGGTCAGCACCCCTTCTCCCGAAGTTACGGGGTCATTTTGCCGAGTTCCTTAACGAGAGTTCTCTCGCTCACCTTAGGATTCTCTCCTCGACTACCTGTGTCGGTTTGCGGTACGGGCCGTTGTCTTCTCACTAGAAGCTTTTCTCGGCAGTGTGACATCAGAAGCTTCGGTACTATTATTTCCCTCCTCATCACAGCTTGTCCTTATAGAAATAAGCATTTGACTCATCTCAAGACTTACTGCTTGAACAGACATATCCATCAGTCTGCACTTCTTAGCCTCCTGCGTCCCTCCATTGCTCAAACAAATACAACGGGTACAGGAATATCAACCTGTTGTCCATCGCCTACGCCTATCGGCCTCGGCTTAGGTCCCGACTAACCCTGGGCGGACGAGCCTTCCCCAGGAAACCTTAGTCATTCGGTGGACAGGATTCTCACCTGTCTTTCGCTACTCATACCGGCATTCTCACTTCTAAGCGCTCCAGCAGTCCTCACGATCTACCTTCAACGCCCTTAGAACGCTCTCCTACCAATACACCTTCGGTGTACTCCACAGCTTCGGTAGTATGTTTAGCCCCGGTACATTTTCGGCGCAGGGTCACTCGACTAGTGAGCTATTACGCACTCTTTAAATGGTGGCTGCTTCTGAGCCAACATCCTAGTTGTCTGTGCAACCCCACATCCTTTTCCACTTAACATACATTTTGGGACCTTAGCTGGTGGTCTGGGCTGTTTCCCTTTCGACTATGGATCTTATCACTCACAGTCTGACTGCCGAATATAAATGAATGGCATTCGGAGTTTATCTGAATTCGGTAACCCGAGATGGGCCCCTAGTCCAAACAGTGCTCTACCTCCATCATTCTTAACTTCGACGCTAGCCCTAAAGCTATTTCGGAGAGAACCAGCTATCTCCAAGTTCGTTTGGAATTTCTCCGCTACCCACACCTCATCCCCGCACTTTTCAACGTACGTGGGTTCGGTCCTCCAGTGCGTTTTACCGCACCTTCAACCTGGACATGGGTAGATCACATGGTTTCGGGTCTACGACTACATACTCATTCGCCCTATTCAGACTCGCTTTCGCTACGGCTCCGTCTCTTCAACTTAACCTCGCATGCAATCGTAACTCGCCGGTTCATTCTACAAAAGGCACGCTATCACCCATTAACGGGCTCTAACTTGTTGTAGGCACACGGTTTCAGGATCTATTTCACTCCCCTTCCGGGGTGCTTTTCACCTTTCCCTCACGGTACTGGTTCACTATCGGTCACTAGGGAGTATTTAGCCTTGGGAGATGGTCCTCCCGGATTCCGACGGAATTCCTCGTGTTCCGCCGTACTCAGGATCCTCCTAGGTGCCTTCCAAATTTCGCCTACGGGGTTTTTACCCTCTTTGACTGACTTTTCCAAGTCATTCGACTATCTGAAAGAACTACCATATTGGAGTCCTACAACCCCAAGATGCAAGCATCTTGGTTTGGGCTGTTCCCTTTTCGCTCGCCGCTACTTGGGGAATCGATTTTTCTTTCTCTTCCTGCAGGTACTTAGATGTTTCAGTTCTCTGCGTCTACCTCGTATACGCTATGTATTCACGTATACGTAACATCCTATAAAAGATGTTGGGTTCCCCCATTCGGAAATCTCTGGATCATAGCTTACTTACAGCTCCCCAAAGCATATCGGTGTTAGTCCCGTCCTTCATCGGCTCCTAGTGCCAAGGCATCCACCGTGCGCCCTTATTCACTTAACCTTATAAGACCTTACGGTCTGGTTTTGAGCAGTTCTTCTAGCGATAGAAGCTTACTCAAGAAAATAAGCAATTGAACTTATTAAAAAACTCATTCAACGCGGTGTTCTCGGTTTGTTTTGATTTTTTCTTCAAGTATCCAGTTTTCAATGAACAAAATAAAATATTTGAGAGTAAACCTCTCAAAACTGAACAAAGACAAGTTACAACTGTGTAGTTTCCGTAATATTCCTTAGAAAGGAGGTGATCCAGCCGCACCTTCCGATACGGCTACCTTGTTACGACTTCACCCCAATCATCTATCCCACCTTAGGCGGCTGGCTCCATAAAGGTTACCTCACCGACTTCGGGTGTTACAAACTCTCGTGGTGTGACGGGCGGTGTGTACAAGGCCCGGGAACGTATTCACCGCGGCGTGCTGATCCGCGATTACTAGCGATTCCGGCTTCATGTAGGCGAGTTGCAGCCTACAATCCGAACTGAGAGAAGCTTTAAGAGATTAGCTTAGCCTCGCGACTTCGCAACTCGTTGTACTTCCCATTGTAGCACGTGTGTAGCCCAGGTCATAAGGGGCATGATGATTTGACGTCATCCCCACCTTCCTCCGGTTTGTCACCGGCAGTCTCGCTAGAGTGCCCAACTAAATGATGGCAACTAACAATAAGGGTTGCGCTCGTTGCGGGACTTAACCCAACATCTCACGACACGAGCTGACGACAACCATGCACCACCTGTCACTTTGCCCCCGAAGGGGAAGCTCTATCTCTAGAGTGGTCAAAGGATGTCAAGACCTGGTAAGGTTCTTCGCGTTGCTTCGAATTAAACCACATGCTCCACCGCTTGTGCGGGCCCCCGTCAATTCCTTTGAGTTTCAACCTTGCGGTCGTACTCCCCAGGCGGAGTGCTTAATGCGTTTGCTGCAGCACTGAAGGGCGGAAACCCTCCAACACTTAGCACTCATCGTTTACGGCGTGGACTACCAGGGTATCTAATCCTGTTTGCTCCCCACGCTTTCGAGCCTCAGCGTCAGTTACAGACCAGAGAGCCGCCTTCGCCACTGGTGTTCCTCCATATATCTACGCATTTCACCGCTACACATGGAATTCCACTCTCCTCTTCTGCACTCAAGTCTCCCAGTTTCCAATGACCCTCCCCGGTTGAGCCGGGGGCTTTCACATCAGACTTAAAAAACCGCCTGCGCTCGCTTTACGCCCAATAAATCCGGACAACGCTTGCCACCTACGTATTACCGCGGCTGCTGGCACGTAGTTAGCCGTGGCTTTCTGGTTAGATACCGTCAAGGGATGAACATTTTACTCTCATCCTTGTTCTTCTCTAACAACAGAGTTTTACGATCCGAAAACCTTCTTCACTCACGCGGCGTTGCTCGGTCAGACTTTCGTCCATTGCCGAAGATTCCCTACTGCTGCCTCCCGTAGGAGTCTGGGCCGTGTCTCAGTCCCAGTGTGGCCGATCACCCTCTCAGGTCGGCTATGCATCGTGGCCTTGGTGAGCCGTTACCTCACCAACTAGCTAATGCACCGCGGGTCCATCCTCAAGTGACGCAAAAGCGCCTTTCAAATACTAAACATGTGTTTGGTATTGTTATGCGGTATTAGCACCTGTTTCCAAGTGTTATCCCCCGCTTGAGGGTAGGTTACCCACGTGTTACTCACCCGTTCGCCACTCCTCTTTTTCCGGTGGAGCAAGCTCCGGTGGAAAAAGAAGCGTTCGACTTGCATGTATTAGGCACGCCGCCAGCGTTCGTCCTGAGCCAGGATCAAACTCTCATAAAAAGTGTTTGAACAGTCATAGACTGTTAAGCTCAAATAAAAATTAACTTTGCTAGCTATTGCTTGCATGTTGTTTGCTTCTATAAAAGAAGCGCCCTACACATTGGTTCGTTTGCTTGCTTTGTTCAGTTTTCAAAGGTCTACTTGCAAAGTTAAATGTATTTATCTAACTTGCAGTTGGTTGCTTTTTGAAATGTTTCAGCAACTCTTATATCTTATCAGCTGACTTAATTTCTGTCAACTGTTTTTTCAAAAAGTTTTAAAAACTTTTTGAAATGATATTTCAGAAGTCCGCCGCTCATCAAGCAACTTCGTTAGTTTAACAGTCGTTGTAGCAACTGTCAACAACTTTTTTTAACTTTTTTCAAAGTTTGTTTTCTTAAGAATCTCGTTCTCAAGGACAAGTAATAATATACCAACTTTGAAAGTTTAAGTCAACGAAAACTTATTGATTTAACAACATTTTTCACAACTCTAAACTATAGATTTGAAACGACGGAAAATCGTTCGTGATTTTTCCGAAATAGAACTTTTTAAAACTGGGTTAAATGAAATTTCGTTCGTTAATTTTTTGAAGGTGATTTTTAAGGAATCGTTAAAAAGGGGCTCTGAGTGTTTTCTTTAGCACTTTTTTGATACTATAGCTGTAGAAAGTACGGTAAATTTTTCTACTTAAATTTGTTTTACAAATCTTTTCTTCTATAGAAAGAACAAATTATTTTTAATACAGGAGGATTTTTTATGATGAAAATTTTAGTTGCTGATGATGACAAAGAGATTGTCGAGTTATTGAGCATTTATATTCACAATGAAGGTTACGAAGCGGTCAAAGCTTATGATGGTAAAGAAGCCCTGTCAAAAATCCGCACAAATCCCGATATTGAGTTAATGATTTTAGATATCATGATGCCCGAAAAAGACGGGATGCAAGTTGTCAAAGAGCTACGCAAGGAATCACAAATTCCGATTATTATGTTAACGGCTAAGACAACCGACATGGATAAAATTAAAGGATTAGTTGCAGGCGCTGACGATTACGTAACAAAACCATTCAATCCATTGGAAGTTATGGCCCGAGTAAAATCTCTTTTACGCCGAACAAAAATGCAAGTTACGCCAGATCAACCTGATATTCTAGAAGTAAATTCATTAATCATTAATAAAGATTCCCATGAAGTGAAAACAATGGATGGTAAAGAGATACAACTAACAGCGTTGGAATTTGGCATTTTATATCTATTGGCTTCTCATCCAAATCGCGTCTTTAGTGCCGATGAAATCTTTGAACGCGTTTGGAAACAAGAAAGTGTTGTTTCAGCTAAAACCGTAATGGTCCACGTGAGTCACTTGCGAGATAAAATCGAAGAAGCCACTGGCGGCGAAAAAGTGATCCAAACAGTTTGGGGTGTTGGCTATAAGATCGATGCAAAATAAAAGCAGACAACGCAAAGTCGAAAAGAAAAAACGCATAACTTTGACATCAAAAGAAATCAGCGAACTTTTGGCTGAGGGAATTGTTACGATTATCTTACTACTATTAGTAAACGTAGCTGTTTTAGTAGTCTTAGCTTCGATTATTAAAAACTCCCCTTCTCTGGAAAACGCCATTTGGGATTCTAAAAATATTTTTGCCCACCGGCTTGATTCTGACTTTTTCTGGAATGGTCGAAATTTTATTTTGCCGCTATTTTTATTACTTGATGCTGGTGTCTTGTATTGGCGGCTGATTCGCCGTTATCGTCAGATGCAATTGCGGCATATTATCAGTGAACTTCACTATATCGCCAACGGAAATTACGATCATCGCATTCCCTTTGAATTAAGCGGCGATTTAAGTCGTGTCGTTTCCAGCATTAACGGTTTAGTCGATAGTACCGTTGCGGCTATTGAAGATGAGCGCAAAATTGAAAAGTCCAAAGACGAACTCATTACAAATGTCAGTCACGACATTCGCACGCCTTTAACTTCTATTATTGGGTATTTGGGGCTAATCGAAGACGGCCAATATCAATCAGAAGCTGATTTGCTAAAATACACCCACACAGCTTTTGTGAAAGCCAAACAGATGAAGTCTCTCGTAGATGATTTATTTGAGTACACAAAAGTACGTCAGCCTAGTGTGCCGATCAACGTTACTTCTTTTGATATGATTCAGCTGGTAGAACAATTGGCCGCAGATTTTGAATTGGAAGCCAAGAAAAAAAATATTACAATTGAAGTTGCTTCACCAAAAGAACAGCTGATTATGGATGGAGACACCGAAAAAATTGTGCGCGTTTTTAACAACTTGTTCACAAATGCTTTTAAATATGGCAAAGGTGCCACTAAAATCGTGATTGAAGTCGATCAAATTGGAACAGAAGCAGTTATTATTGTTAAAAATAATGGCGCGATGATTCCAAAACAAGCGTTAGACTCCTTGTTCGACCGTTTTTATCGTGTAGAAGAATCTCGTAATCAAGCTACTGGCGGAACCGGCTTGGGCCTTGCCATTACGCAAAGCATCGTTGCGCTACACGGCGGCTATATTTACGCTAAGAGTAATCCTAACTGGACTTCTTTTATTATTCACTTGCCGGTGAAAAGCAATGTCTCACCAAAAGCGCGGAAATCTGATCACTATTTGTATCCAAAAGAGTAAGTTTATGCTGTTTTAACGTTTGACGGGTTAAACTTTTCTACGAAGATGCCAGTTGACGAAAATTCAAAAGTTGAGTATGCTAAAGCTAACTTGATAGAAAAACGAGAAAACCTAGTAAATGGTGTAACTTTAAAGAGAGCTGATGGTGGTGTGAATCAGTAGGCCAAACCGTTGAATCCAGTTTTTGTTTACGTACGCTTATGACAAATAAGCGCGGCTGACTGACGATACCAGTCAACAAGGGCAGCGTAAGCTGAACTTGGGTGGTACCGCGAACAAACTATTTCGTCCCAAGCAATTTGGGATGGAATAGTTTTTTTTTTATTTCTCCTAACGTGATAAAGTTCGCAGCTGTTATACGTTTAAAAAGTCTTATCGAAAAAAAATAAAGTGAGGGAAAATAATGTTAGATATCAAAATGATTCGCCAAAACATGACGATGGTAAAAGAAAAATTAGCAACAAGAGGTGTGCCCGCAGATGTCTTAGATGAATTTGTTAAATTAGATGAAGAACGCCGCACGCTTTTAGTCCAATCAGAAGAATTGAAAAAACAACGCAATGATGTTTCAGCAGAAATTGCCCAATTAAAACGCAATAAAGAAAATGCCGAAGAAAAAATCGCGGCCATGAAAACTGTCGGCGCAAAAATTAAAGAATACGATACTAAAATCGCGGCAATTGACGACGAATTAAAAACAATCGCGACAACCTTACCAAACTTGCCTAACGACTCTGTGCCAATCGGTAAAGATGAAGAAGATAACGTCGAAGTCCGTCGTTTTGGTACGCCACGAAACTTCGCTTTTGAACCAAAAGCCCACTGGGAAGTAGCAGAAGACTTGGAAATTTTAGATTTTGAACGGGGCGCAAAAGTTTCCGGTAGCCGTTTTGTTTACTATCGCGGTCTAGGCGCACGCTTAGAGCGGGCCTTGTATAACTTTATGCTGGATTTACACGTCTATGAACACGGCTATACTGAAATGATCCCACCTTACATCGTGAACAGCAATTCTATGTTTGGTACCGGTCAATTTCCGAAATTCAAAGAAGATGTCTTCCAGTTAGCAGACACTGACCTAACCTTGATTCCAACAGCTGAAGTGCCTTTAACAAACTATTATAATGGTGAAATTTTAGATGGTGCAGACTTGCCAATTTATTTCACTGCATTAAGCCCATCATTTCGTTCTGAAGCTGGTAGTGCTGGTCGCGATACCCGCGGCTTAATCCGCCTGCACCAATTTAACAAAGTTGAAATGGTGAAATTCTCTGATGCCGAGCATTCTTATGAAGAATTGGAAAAAATGACCAATAACGCCGAAGAAATTTTACAAAAATTGGGCTTACCTTATCGCGTGGTGGCTTTATCTACGGGCGACATGGGCTTTTCTGCTGCTAAAACGTATGACTTAGAAGTCTGGATTCCAGCGCAAAATACGTATCGCGAAATCAGCTCATGTTCAAACTGTGAAGATTTCCAAGCTCGTCGCGCTATGATCCGCTATCGTGATGCAGAAGGCAAATTGCACTACGCCCACACTTTAAACGGATCTGGTTTAGCAGTTGGCCGCACTGTCGCTGCTATTTTGGAAAACTATCAAAATTCTGATGGCACCGTTACTATTCCCGAAGTTTTAGTCCCTTACATGGGTGGTTTACAAAAAATCGCCAAAGACTAATCCACTATTTAAAAGCACAGTTGGAAATTTTTCTTACCGAAAATTTTCAACTGCGCTTTTTTACTATCAGGAAAATATAAAATTTTTACATAAATAATTGCTTTGCAAACTAGCCTTAACACCCCTAAGAAAAAATGTTTTTGATTTGGGCAATAATTTCGAAATATTCTGGTCCTATTGCCCAAAAATTAAGGCAGACGGGCAGTTTTTTTACTTAAAATGCCAGGAGCGGTTTTTCTTTAAGAAATTTGAAAATGACGATAATGTAAGGCTTGCGCCAACCTTTTTGTGTTGAATGGATAGGCCAATAATGGTACAGTGAAAATAATCACGGACAATTAGGGAGTTACGCGTAAAATGGAAGAAAACAACAGTACCCGCAGCAGTCGGCACTCGCAAAAACCAAGTAACAATTTGGGTAAGAATATTTTTACCTTGCTTAGCATTTTATTAGTCGTCTTATTCGGCTTTTTCGCCTATACCTTTTATCAAATGAAACAAGCAGAGGCCAAGGCGCAAAAAGTTTTTGAAGAAAAAACGACTGCGCTCTTACAAGAAGTACAAGAAGAACGGAATCAAAGTGGGATTCCTAGCGAAAAAACAGAAAAAAAAGCTACTGATTTGGTGACGGTGACTTACCTACCAAAAGAAGACAAAGTTTTTTCTGCAGCAGATAGTAACAAAGAATTAACCGCCCTAACCAATAAAGCCAAAGAAAGTCTAAAAGATAAAAAAGGCCTGATTGTCGCAAAATTGGAAGTTAATCCTGTTAGCGATCAGTTAGATACTTACGAATTAGTCGCTGAGCCTTATGTGTGGCACAAGGATAAACAAAGTTTCACCAAAGGTAAACCAGTCAGCAACAAGCCCGCCTATATTGCCCATAAAACTGGCAAAGCTGTAACGGTTAAAGAGCTGATTCCAGAAGAAGGCGACCTACTTGGCATTCAACAAGTGATTCAACAAAAGATTTTCAATGAAGCAAAAGATAAAAAAGCGGTTATCGATAGTATTTTGGATTTACCCCGCATTAATTATCAAAATAAAATTGAATTCACACCAGATGAATTAACCATCGACTTGGCAAAAAATAAAACCGGCGTTGATCAGGTTACGTTGGATTACAAAGATATTGCCGCCTATGTGAATACAGATTTTGTCAATCCAGAAAAAATCAAGGATGCCTTCCCGCAACTTGATCCAAAGAAAAAATACGTGGCCTTAACCTTTGACGATGGTCCTAATCCAGCCACAACGCCTAAAATATTAGATATTTTAAAAAATAAAAAAGCTAGCGCAACTTTCTTCATGCTGGGTAAAAATGTTAGTGACAACCAAGATATCGTCAAACGTGTTGTAGCCGATGGCCATGAAGTTGCCAGCCATTCTTACACCCATCCGGTCTTACCTAGTTTGTCAGATGCGGCTTTGAAAAAGGAAATTCGCGATACAGATAAAGCTATTTTTGAAGCTTGCGGTATCTTACCACGAAACCTGCGTCCGCCTTATGGTGCTGCAGATGAACGCGTGGCCCGCGTGGCTGGAAAACCCATCATCAACTGGGATGTTGACTCAGAAGATTGGAAATCCAAAAATGCCGGCATGATTCAAGGCCGCATCAAAGCCACTTTAACTGAAAATGCTATCGTCTTGATGCATGATATTCAACCCGCCACCGTTGAAGCATTACCTGGTGTAATCGACAACATGCGCCAACAAGGATTCGAGTTTGTGTCCGTTGATACACTCTTGAAAAAACAACAAAAACCAATGTACGTCTACTTCGGCGCCGAAGACTACCGCTTAGCTAAAGACCTATAGAAAAGCTTTATGAACGCGCCCAGCTTCCAAGTATTAAGTCGGAAGTTTAATAAATTGCTCCTCAAATTTCTTAAAATTTTGACTTAATACCGTAGGAAGTTCGTTCATAAAGCTAGACAATAGAAAAGTGGTACGAACGCGTTTAACTCTCAAGCAATAAGATGAAATTGTGATAAATTGTTTTTCAAATTTCTCACGATTTTAGCTTATTGTTGCCGAGAGTTCGTTCGTGAAACTAGACATGAAGAAAAGCTGAATGAGCCCAGCTTCCAAGTATTAAGTCGGAAGTTTAATAAATTACGATTACCAAAGAGCCAATTACTTCTCTTACCTTGCACTCTGCTTTCCATTAGGAAATGCCGAGTACTGCAAGGTGAGTTTTTTTGTATACATTGCGTGAACCAAATTATTAAGAAATTCTAAAGGGAGCAAAAAGAACTTACGAAGAAATTTTTCTCTTGATACGATAGCTAACGTTGCAATTGAAAAATAGCGTATTTACAGAAAATTTCTGTCATGCGCAAACTGAAAGGAAGTTTTGTATGCCCCAAACAAAAAAAGAAAGTTGGCTTTTCACCTGTAGTATGTGTCTATTCATGGTATTTGGCATGACGATTTATAATGTTGCTTTACATGGCGCGTTATCGTTTGGTGCCGTTTTTGGCGGTTTCCCCTTTGCCTTTGTGATTGCTCTTATTTTAGATGTCTTTGTTGTAGCGAAACCGGCTAAAAAAATCGCCTTAAAATTACCTACTAATAAAGAAAAAATGTGGCAAGTCGGCATTTCCATTAGTGTCTGCATGATTTTAGGCATGGTTAGTTTTATGTCGTTATTTGGCATTGTCGTAGAATCTGGTTGGCACCAGCTAAGTTTGGCAACGTATCTGCATACCTGGTTATTTAATTTTGTGATGGCATTACCATTACAACTATTAATTGTGCGTCCACTCGCTTTGACTATCTTAAGTGCCAGCCGCAAAATGACAGCCTCAGCTTAAGTCGTACTATTAATTTAAGTTATTATGAGCCACTCGTCTAAAAAATTTTAGTCCCCAACAAGACGACTAAAATTCAACTTTTTGTCGCGATAAACGCTATTTTTTATCACGACAAAAAATACCCGAACCTGTTTTCTAGTTCGTCAAAAAGGTGACGACAAAAAACAGGTCCGGGTATTTTTAATATTTAATTTTAAAAGAAATTAGGATTCAACGGAGTAGTTTGGTGCTTCTTTTGTAATTTGAACATCATGTGGGTGAGATTCTTTCAAACCATTGCCACTCATTTGGACAAATTGTGCATCGTCACGGAGTTGTTTCAAATCAGCTGCGCCTACATACCCCATCCCTGATTTCAACCCACCAATCATTTGGAAGATGATATCAGACACGCTGCCTTTATAAGCCACACGACCTTCAATACCTTCTGGCACCAGTTTGTTGGCTTCATTGACACCGCTTTGGAAGTAGCGATCGCTAGAACCTTTTTCCATTGCGCCAAGCGAACCCATCCCACGATAAGTTTTGAAGCGACGACCTTGATAAATTTCAAATTCACCAGGAGATTCGTCCGTACCAGCTAACATGGAGCCGAGCATAACTGCATGACCGCCTGCGGCCAATGCTTTCACGATATCACCAGAATATTTGATCCCACCATCGGCAATAATTGCTTTGCCATATTGGCGAGCAACAGAAGCAGCATCATAAATGGCTGTTAATTGGGGCACGCCAACACCGGCAACAACTCGTGTTGTACAAATTGAGCCTGGGCCAATCCCGACTTTTACAACATCGACGCCAGCATCATACAATGCTTTTGTTCCTTCAGCAGTTGCAACGTTACCGGCAATCAAAGTGGCTTGTGGAAATTTTGCCCGAATTTCAGCAATTTTACGTAGAACGCCGGCACTGTGTCCATGCGCTGTGTCGATTACAATGGCATCTGCTCCAGCGTCAAGTAACGCTTGCGCCCGTTCAAAAGTGTCGCTCGTTACGCCCACAGCAGCCGCAACTAACAGGCGCCCGTGTTCGTCTTTTGCTGCATGAGGAAACTCGATTACTTTTTCAATGTCTTTGATGGTAATCAAGCCGCTTAAACGACCGTCTTCATCCACGATCGGTAATTTTTCAATTTTATGTTTTTGGAGGATATTTTCAGCATCTGCTAATTTGGTACCAACTGGGGCGGTAACAAGATTTTCTTTGGTCATCACATCGTCAATCTTAATGCTGTAATCTGTCACAAAACGCATATCGCGGTTGGTGATAATCCCAACTAATTTGCGATTTTCCATTGTTTCGACAATCGGCACACCACTAATGCGATATTTTGACATCAAATGTTCAGCATCTTGCACTAAATGATCAGGAGTTAAGAAAAATGGATCGATAATAACGCCAGATTCCGAACGTTTCACTTTGCGTACTTCATCAGCTTGCATCGCGATACTCATATTTTTATGAACAACACCTAAGCCGCCTTGACGTGCCATGGCAATTGCCATTTTACTGTCGGTTACAGTATCCATGCTGGCAGAGATGATTGGAATATTTAAACGGATATTTTTCGCTAATTGAACATGCATATCCACTTCATTTGGTAGGACGTGACTTTCACCCGGAATTAATAAGACATCATCGAAAGTTAGACCTTTTTTAGCGAATTTCGTTTCCCAGTTAGACATTGTTAGTACCACTCCTCAGTTTTATTTTTATCTATGAAACTAACAGAAAATAAGCGGCAAGTCAACAGCTGCAATTGTTTACGTAATATTCTGAAAATTCATCGTAACGCCTTTAGACAATGTTCGGAAATTACTTAAACAAAAAAACTGACCGGAATAGTTTTTCCAGTCAGTTTTAGCGACGAATTAATTTTTGGGAATTGTAAGGGAACCTTCGATATTGTATTTTTTCTTCAAGTACCAGCGTAATGCAAAGACAGCGGCACCTAAAACCAATTGGATAAATGGATCCAACACAATATTGTATGGCAACATTGCGCTAACCGTAAAGACTAAAATCCATAAGAAGAATACAGGAACTAAAATTAACATTGTTTTCCATAATTTCGGCCGTTTGCTCTTATCTGCCCCTGGACGTTCATATTGGTAAATGTATTTATACATTAAGTAAAATGCATAACCCCCAAATAATGAGGCAATAATCAATGTCAATAAGCCGTAAGTTTGTTGTCCACTATTTTTCGTGAACAGGCGCATTAAGCCTAACATTACCGCAAACAAACCAAAGATAAACATCGCATTATCTGCCCACATTAAAAGTGGTTTGGTTTCTTTTTTAGGTTCTGGCTTGGCCAAAATAGCTTCTGTCCGTTCTGAAACCGTCCCAAATAATTGGCGCGCGGTTTTCCCGCCTTTTTGTTCTTTGACTAAAACCGGCAGAATTTCATTTAAAGCTGTTGCCATTTCTGCTTCGGATAAATTCGCTGCTTCTAAAGATTTCTTCAAATCAAAAATATATTGTTGGTTACGTTTGGTCAATTGCGGTTCTAATTCGCGATTTTGTGCAACCATTGCGCGTAGTGCTTCTGCATCCATGAATGACTTCCTCCTGAACTTCTTTTACAAAGGGCATTTTAACATATTGCAGCCAAGATGACACCGTTTTTTTAAACGTTAAAACGGAATAACATGACATCGCCATCTTGTACGACGTAATCTTTGCCCTCCAAACGAACCCGACCAGCTTCTTTAGCCGCGTGCATATTGCCGTATTTATCCAAATCTTCAAACGAAACTGTTTCCGCCCGAATAAAGCCCCGTTCAAAGTCGGTGTGGATAATTCCCGCTGCTTGTGGCGCTTTAATTCCTTTGCGGAAGGTCCACGCCCGCACTTCTTGTTCACCGGCAGTAAAGTAAGTTGCTAAGCCTAATAAATCATAAGCTGCACGAATCAATTGATCCAAACCAGATTCTTCAATTCCAAGTGCTTCTAAAAATTCAGCTTTATCTTCATCGTCCAATTCAGCAATTTCTTCTTCTGCACGGGCACAGACAACGATCACTTCTGCATTTTCTGTTGCCGCAAAATTCCGGACTTCTTGTACATAGTGGTTATCATCGGCATTAGCTACATCGTCTTCTGAAACATTGGCCACATATAAAACAGGTTTTGTTGTTAATAAGAATAAACTTTTCACGATTTTTTGTTCATCATCGGAAAATTCAATGCTACGAGCAGATTGGCCTTCTTCTAAAACCGGTTTGATTTTATCCAACACCGCTAATTCCGCTACGGCATCTTTGTCTTTTGTCTTCGCGATTTTAGCAATGCGAGTGTATCTTTTATTAATCGATTCCAAGTCGGCTAAAACAAGCTCTAAATTAATCGTGTCGATATCTTCTAATGGATCAACCCGACCTTCAACGTGGGTGATATTGTCATCGTCAAAACAACGCACAACGTGACAAATCGCATCTACTTGGCGAATGTGGCTTAAAAATTGATTTCCTAAACCTTCCCCTTTGCTGGCGCCTTTTACAATACCGGCAATATCAGTAAATTCAAAAGTTGTCGGCACCGTTTTTTTCGGATGCACAAGTTCTGTCAACCGTTGTAAGCGCCAATCTGGCACTTCAACCATTCCCACATTTGGATCAATTGTTGCAAAAGGATAGTTTGCAGCCTCTGCACCTGCTTTTGTGATTGCATTAAATAAAGTTGATTTCCCAACGTTGGGTAACCCAACGATTCCGGCAGTTAAAGCCATTTTCTTCACTCTTTCTTTTTTTAATTATAAAGTTGAATGAGCTTGTTTAGAAAAGGAGTAATAAGACAGAAAACGAAAAAGCTGCTCTTTAGCTTGGGAGTTTTCTTGCTTTGGTAAGCCTTGGAAACGAACTCGCTACGACAATAAGTTGAAATTTCGAGAAATTTGAAAAGCAATTTATCAAAATTCCACCTTATTGCTTGAGAGTTAAACACGTTTACAAAGCTCTCATGTCTTATTATCGACTTTTCTAGCTCATGAAACTGGATTATTTTTCGGGCGCTTTTTCCAGTATTTTTTTCATTTTCTTCTCAAAATCGCGGCGGGTCATCATGACGATGTGGCCACAATTGGTACACTTAATTTTAATGTCAGCACCCATCCGAATAATTTCCCAGCGGTTGGCTTGGCAAGCATGGGGCTTTTTCATTTCCACGATGTCACCTAAATCGTACATTTGAATCCTCCTCGTTTTAATAAAAATTTGGTTTTAACGATAGCTTAGGCCTCGTCAAAGCGAATATCTAAAATATCCAAAATACGGGTCAAATCTTTTTGCGATAAATATTCAATCTCGATTTTTCCTTTGCCGTCTTTTTCTAAAATTTCCACATTCGTACCGAATTTATCCATTAAACGGTCTTCGCCTTCTCGCAAGTAGTAAGGTTTTTCTTTGACCACGCGGGGTGGTGTTTTTTTCTCAACTTTTTTCTCGTTTAACGTATTTACCAACTGTTCTAACTGACGGACGGTCAAGTTTTCCTTCACACAGCGATTGGCTAATTTTAAAATTTGGCTTTTATCTTTTAGCCCCAATAACGTCCGCGCTTGCCCCATTGAGAGGCGGTCATCTTGTACCATTTCTTTAACCAGTTTCGGTAATGTCAACAATCGCAGATAATTGGCGATATACGGACGGCTTTTACCTAAACGTTCCGCTACTTCCGCTTGCGTTAATTTCAAGTTTTTCATTAGCATCTCATAGGCTTCCGCTTCTTCCAGCGGATTTAAATCTTCCCGTTGCAAGTTTTCCAAAACGGCCACTTGCATCATGGATTCTTCGTCAAAATCTCGAATAATTGCGGGAATTGTTTCTCTTTGCGCTAATTTTGAAGCGCGAAAACGACGCTCACCGGCAATAATTTCATAGCCTTTTACTGCCGATTTGCGGACAATAATCGGTTGGAACACACCGGAACGTTCGATAGACGCGGCTAATTCTTGCAAAGAAGACTCATCAAATGTTTTGCGCGGTTGGTAAGGATTTGGGCGCAATTCACTTAAAGGAATATCGACAACTTCCTCGGTTTTTACATCTACTTCTTCTAAATCTTGCAAGTCCTGAAACAAAGCGTCAATGCCCCGACCTAAACCTTTTCCTTTATTTTTCACGGGTCAACACTTCCTTTGCTAGTGCTTGATAAACTTCGGCACCTTTTGAACTTGGATCGTAGTCAATAATCGATAAACCATGACTTGGTGCTTCTGAAAGCCGCACATTGCGGGGGATAATTGTGTCATAAACTTTTTCTTGGAAATAACGGCGCACTTCTTCCACTACCTCAGCTCCAAGATTGGTTCTGGCGTCATACATCGTTAATAAGACCCCTTCGATTTCCAAACCAGGATTGAAATGTTTTTGCACCAAACGCACGGTGTTTAGTAATTGGCTCAAGCCTTCTAAAGCGTAATATTCGCACTGCACCGGAATCAAAATCGAATCACTCGCCGTAAAGGCGTTGATCGTCAAATGTCCCAATGACGGCGGACAATCGATGAAAATAAAATCGTAATCATCTTTGATTTCTTCTAGTGCTGATTTTAGCCGTGATTCGCGGGCCATCATGGAAGTTAATTCGATTTCAGCACCTGCCAACTGAATCGTTGCTGGCACAATGTCCATATTTTCCCGTGAACTTGGTAAAATTGCTTCTTTAATCGGTTCTTCATTCACTAAAACATCGTAAATATCTTTGGCTACATCTGGCTTGCGAATGCCCATACCGCTGGTGGCATTACCTTGGGCATCAATATCGACTAACAATACTTTTTTACCAATAAAAGCCAAACAAGCTCCTAAATTGACGGTTGTGGTCGTCTTGCCGACGCCACCTTTTTGATTTGCCACAGAAATAATTCGTGCCATTCTCTTGTCTCCTTTAATAAAAGTTGAAACGGCTTGTTAAAAAAAGAAGGAATAAGTCGGAAAAATTAGAAAGTCGCTTTCTGACTTTTTCATTTTTTTGCTTATTACCGGCTTTTTTAGCCGTTGAAACTAGATACCATAAAAGTTGAATGAGCTTGATCGGAAAATGAGGGACAAGAACAAAATAGACGGCTGACGTTTTTTTGTCAGATGGTTATTTTTGCTTGTCTCCGATTTTTCCAGCTCATGAAACTAGATACAATAAAAGTTGAAACGGCTTTTTTTTCACCGTTTAAAGATAAAAAGCTGTCCAAAATAAAACAATTTTGCTATCGTTTTACCGCTATTTTAACGGCTGCTTATTGGGCGTGCCGGGTTTGCGGGGGTATTTTTTGGGCGTTTCTTTTTTCTTTTGGATCACCAAAATGTGTCGCGTATCACCATTGGGCAAAGCAAGCTCTTTATCTTCAATGAACTTGCCACCAAGTGTCGCAATCGCGTTTTTAGCTTCTGATAATTCTTCCTCTGATTTTGCCGCTTTTAAAGCAAAGAAAAAGCCGTCTTTTTTCACCAAAGGCAGACACAATTCCGCTAAAACATTCAGACGTGCCACTGCTCGAGCCGTGACATAATCAAATTGAGCACGAAATTGTGGGTTTTGCGCGAAAGTTTCGGCGCGATCGTGATAAAAATCAACCCCCGTCAAATTCAAACTTTGTGCTAAATGATTTAAAAAGGTAATTCGTTTATTAAGAGAATCGACGATAGCGACTTTTAACCCAGGAAAAGCAATCTTCAGTGGAATGCTGGGAAATCCCGCTCCTGCGCCAACATCACAAATAGCAGCCTCTGCTTTTAAATCCACTGCCACACCAAGTAAAATCGAATCGTAAAAATGCTTCAAGTAAACTTCTTTTTTTTCAGTAATCGCCGTTAAATTCATTTTTTCATTCCACTCGACTAACAGCTCGTAATATTTTTCAAACTGTTGCATTTGAGTAGAACTTAATTCAATGCCTTTTTGGGCCAACTGCTGCTGAAATTCTTCTGGTAACATGGCCTTTTCCTTTCTTTTTTGTGAAACAAATTTTTGTTTCACGCTTTCTCTACTTTAACGCAAATGGAGGTTTTTCGCAATGGGAGGAATTGAATTTTAAAGGCTTGTTTAAGGTAAAAAAAGAACCGCCAACATTTGGCGGGTGATAATTTTACCAACCTATGAATTCATCGTTTCAAAAACGATGCGATGTACTTTTTTCATCGCTTTTTTTTGGAAATCATCTGAAGAAGTTTTTTTCCGGTCGGCTAAATCACAGACTGCCCTTATGGAAATAAAGGGCACTTGATTCAATTGACAACATTGCGCCATTGCACCAGACTCCATGTCCACGCAATCTACTGCAAAATTAGAATGGATTTTTTCGGCCAGCTCTTTACTTGAAACAAATCCTTCTCCCGTTCCAAAAATTCCAACTTGAATTTCTTTATTAGCGTGTAAGAATTGTGTCAGTAATTTTGTATCTGCGTCAAAATATAGATGCCGAGGAAATTTGCCGATAGCTTGTTTTTTGCGAATATCATAATGACAATACTTACTTCCAACATACACAGCCAAAAGCTCACTTTGTGATGTGATACCGCCACAAACACCGAGATTGATAATTGCATCTGGGACAAATTTCGTAATCAAAAACTGCGTGTACATCGCTGCATTGGTTTTTCCTTGCCCAGTTGCTAAAAAGATATACGTATTTTCACCTTTTACTGTGTAAAAATCTCGCTTCAAAAAAGTTTCTTTCGTAACAGCAGTAAACTTAGCTATTAGCTCTTCAATTTCTAGCTCCATTGCAGCTACAAATGCAATTTTCATTCTTAATCACCTCATCTATCTTTTAGTTTACTGTATTTTTAAAATTCTTGTGCCAGTTTTTCATCCACTGCTAAAATAATTTTCCCCTTGGCGCGCCCAGAAGCTAAATTATCGATGGCTTTTTGAATTTCGGCTAGGGAAATAACGCTGTCGATGATTGGTTGTAATTGTTTTGCTTCAATTAGTTTGGTTAATGCAGCTAGTTGGTTGCCGTCTGGCCGCATAAATAAAAAGTCATAGGACACATCAGTTTTTTTGGCTAATTTGGTAATGGGATAACTGGCAATCCCTAAAGCTATTTGCTTCCATAAGGGGAGATTATAATTTTTTGCAAAAGCATAATTAGGCGTACCCGACAAGGTCACGACTTTACCGCCAGGCTTCACGATTTTAAAAGCATCCTTTAAAATATCGCCCCCCATGGTATCGAAAACAAAATCGTAGTCTTTTAATTTTTCGGCAAAATTTTCACTACGATAATCAATTACCTCATCTGCACCAAGACTTTTTACAAAAGCTCGATTTTTTTCACTCGTTGTTGTAGCAACGTACGCGCCGGCAAGCTTTGCCAATTGAATGGCAAGTGTTCCAATCCCGCCAGAACCTGCTTGAATTAAAATTTTGTCTTGCGGTTTAATTTTCATCACTTCATGTAGGGCTTGATAGCTGGTTAAAGCAACTAAAGGAATACTGCTGGCTTTGGCAAACGTCAGATTTTTGGGTTTCAAGGCGACATCTTTCACATCTACAGCTATATACTCCGCAAAAGTTCCGATGCGATTTTTTTGCACCCGACCATAAACAGCATCGCCAACCTGAAATTTTTTTACTTGTTCCCCTCGCGCCACCACAATACCAGCAAAGTCGCTGCCTAAAGTTAACGGCATTTTATAACGAAGGAGCAACTTCATTTTGCCGTCTTTTGTTTTTAAATCAATCGGATTAATACTAGCGGCAATGACTTTTACAAGTAAGTCCTTCTTGCCAATTCTAGGTAGTGGCTGCTTTTTTAAACCAATTTTTTCACCGTAATTTTCAATTTGTGCTGCAATCATTGTATCTTTCATCATTTATCCTCACACATCGTTTATTCGTTTAAACTTTTAAACCGTTTAAAACTGACCATAGCCTAACGCAGAAATTTTTTATCGTCAAGAATTTGAAACGCACCTAAAATTCACCGAGCAGATTTTGGCAGATACCCCTTAATCTGCGTTATTTTCTCCCTTTTCCTAAGTTAAAAAAATTGACTTTTTTTTAAGTCTTTGGTTTAATGGTTTAAAAATATCGACCAAAGGAGTTTGCTCATGTCCCCTGATTTAACAAATTTGAAACAAGAATTTACCGAAGTCAGCGATTTTTTAATCGCATTGGGCGATGAAAAACGCCAAGCAATTATTATTGCTTTGCTGCAAGATAAAGCTTGTGAGGGATTGCGGGTGAATGATTTGACTACGGCCACCAATTTATCACGACCGGCAGTCTCCCATCACTTAAAAATTTTAAAGCAAGCTAACTTAATTGATTATCGCCAAGAAGGAACCAAAAATTACTATTACTTATCCCACGAAACAACGCAAATTGATAAATTACAAGCATTGCTAAGTCACGTCAGTCAAATTATTGAAAAGGCGGGAAGAAAATGAAAGTATTGATTGTATTAACGAACACAACCCATTATGGTAACACAGAAGATGCCACTGGCTTATGGTTAGGTGAGGCCACTGAATTTGCAGCCGAATTGCAAAAACACGGCATTTCTTATGATTACGTCAGTCCCAATGGCGGATATGTCCCCATTGATCCCCGCAGCATGAAATATACGAATGAAGAAATCATGGACTTTTATAATACAACCGACTTTAAACAGCGGGCGCTAGCAAATTCCCTGCCGCTGGAAGTTGTCGACCCCAAAAATTATGATGCGATTTATTTCACCGGTGGTCATGGTGTGATGTGGGATTTTCCCAATAATGATACCCTGCACAAACTTGCCTTAGATATTTACAAACAAGGTGGCTATATAACTTCTGTCTGCCATGGTGTCGCCGGACTTTTGAATTTACAAGATGATGCAGGCAACTATTTAATTACAGACAAAAAAATCACCGGTTTTACCACCAGTGAAGAAATTTTAGCCGGCAAAAAAAGCGTCGTGCCCTTTTTAAATGAACACGTCGCCAAAGAACGCGGGGCGCATTTTCAAAAGAGACGGCCCTATAGCGAATTTGCCCTCCAAGATGGACAATTTATTACCGGACAAAATCCTTTTTCTGTTAAAGCCGTGGCGAAACTTTTGCTTGAAAATTTTAAGAAGTAGAGAGTTAAAATTACCTCACCAAAAAAGCGAGTCCCTATTGTAGCAACCGCAAAATTAGCTTTCGGCTAATTTATCCGGTCTGCTCAAATAGCGGACTCACTTTTTTTAATCTTTTCCTGCTGCTAAAATACTTTCCAGTAAGGATAAAACACGGCGAACTTCACTGTTTTTTACAATTGGGGTGGCATTATGCACAACAACATCGTAAAAATTCGCATAAAAACTTGGATAAGGGGATTCTACTTTAGGAAAAGCCAATTTTTCTGTGGCCTCCTCTTGTGGTGGTGCCATCGTTTTGGTTAAGCCCACGCCGGCTTGAATGGGTTTTGGTGCAGCGATTTCCTGTTGTGTACGCCGCATGATTTCACCGTTTAACGCCCAGTCAGAGATTTTCGCGGTTCCATTTAAACCTTTGACATACCAGCGCGGTAAGGTGACATAGTTTGTCGTTCCGACTTCAATGATCACTTTAACGCCATTTTCAAACGTCAAATAACTATGAAACCCGTCATCCACCTCATCGCCTAAAATGTAACTTAAGTCGGTGTGAATATATTTAATTGGACTGTCAATTAAAAAAAGTAGTTGATCAAATAAATGAACGCCCCAATCTAAGAGCATACCACCACCATGTTTTTTCAAATGACGCCAGTCGCCGGGAATACCGTTTGCTCCTTGAACCCTTGATTCAATTTGGAATAAATCTCCCAGTGGTTTTTCTTGATAGAGTTTGCGAATTAATAAAAAATCTGGGTCCCAGCGTCTGTTTTGGTGGACCATGAAGACTTTTTCGACACTTTCTGCCACCGCTAAAATTTCATCTAATTCTGCTGTATTCATCGCCACTGGCTTTTCACAAACGACGTGTTTTCCTGCCTTTAAAGCCGCAATCGCCAAGTCTTTGTGACTGTCGTTAGGCGTTGCGATTAAAACTGCCTCGCTTTTTTCATCTGTTAAGAGCTCCTGTAAACTCCCATAAGCAAAAAAACCGTCTGCTTTTGCTGCTTCATTGCGTTCGGGTAATAGATCGTAAACACCTTTTATCGCCACAAGTTCTTGTGATTGCGGCATGATGGTCGTGGCGTGGTAAGAACCCATTCCGCCATACCCAATAATGGCAAATTGTAATTGTTTCATTTTTGCACTCACTTTCTTTTGACGTCTTTTTACCACAATAACGTCTTATTTTGTCCGCCTTTTTTTCCTAGTAATCCGCATTGTAATTTACGCCCACCACATATCAGTTGGTGTATCGCAAATCATGACCGAGCGTAAATTCGTGACTGCCCGTTGTAAGCCTTCATCAATTGACATCAACGGATCTTCATGCTCAATGCTCAATACGTAGTCATAACCTTGCAAACGCAAAGCAGAAACAATATCAGACCAAACTTTCAAGTCGTGACCACAACCAACAGAACGGAAATTCCACGAACGAGTTTTAACATTGCCGTATGGCTGCATATCCGTTAAGCCGTACATATTAATATTATCTTGATCTAAAAATGTATCTTTGGCATGGAAGTGGTGAATAGCACCCGCGTTGCCTAAAATTTTGATTGCCGCGACTGGATCAATGCCTTGCCACCATAAATGGCTAGGATCTAAATTACAGCCGATCGCTTTGCCCGTTGCTTCCCGCAAACGCAACATCGTGTAAGGGGTATGGGCTAAAAAGCCACCGTGTAATTCAATCCCGATTTTCACGCCAGCACTTTCGGCGACAGTATTAATTTCTTGCCAGTAAGGAATTAACTTTTGCTCCCATTGATAGTTATAGCTGTCGCTATATTCTGTTGGCCACGGTAAAACCGGCCAGTTTACTTGCGTATCCGTGGCATTCCCGCCGGCAACACCAGAAAAACCATTGACCACTGGTACGTTCATTAACTGAGCTAATTTAATGGTTTTTTGTAAAAGTTCGTCCGCTTCTTTTGCCACTTGCGCCACTGGTGAAATTGGATTGTGGTGGCAGCTTAAAGCCGAAATGCTCAGTCCTTTATCGGCTAATTTAGCCAAATATTCTTTGCGACTATCTGAGGAGGCTAATAATTGCTCAATATCTAAATGGGCAGAGCCCGGTGATCCCCCGGTGCCGATTTCCACTGTTTCCAAGCCATAGCTGGCGACTTTTTCAATCATTTCGTCAAAGTTTAAATTATTAAATAAGGGGGTAAAAACGCCTAATTTCATTGTTATCATCCTTCCGGTTTGTTTTCTTTTAATTTGGTAAAGTTAAAAATTATTGTTCAAAATAAACAGGTTCTCCTGTCGCCGAAGATTCATACATTGCTTCTAAAATTTCAGTGACGACTAAAGCCTGTTCAGGTTTTACTAAAGGTGCTGTGTCATTTAAAATGGCATCGATCCACGCTCTTGCTTCGTTATATGCGGGATCATCTGCGGCACCATCGTAAAAATCAACGCCACCTGGCTCCAATTCAATTTTCTTTTCATACAACGTGCTGTGATCCTCACCATTAATGGTTAGCCCATCATTCATATCTGCGCCAGCTTTTGTGCCACACAATGTTGTCTTTGCCTCTTTAACATCCAAAGAATTTAACGCCCAGCTTGCTTCTAAGAAAATGGTGGCCCCATTTTTCATGGTGATAAAACCAAATGCGCTGTCTTCCACTTTATATTTTTGTGGATCCCAAGCGCCCCACGCATTTGCCGCATTTTCAAGCTCCGCTAATTTACGATAGGCCGTACCCACGACAAATTTTGGTTCATAATTATCCATCATCCACAAAGTCAAATCCAAAGCATGGGTTCCAATATCAATTAAAGGTCCGCCACCTTGCGCTTTTTCATCTAGAAAAACACCCCAAGTCGGGACAGCCCGCCGGCGAATTGCATGAGCTTTCCCAAAATAAATTTCTCCCAATTCTCCTTCTGTACAAATTTCTTGCAAATATTGGGCATCCTTACGAAAGCGATTTTGATAGCCGATCGTCAACTTTTTCCCAGTCTTTTTTGCCACTGCCACCATTTCCTTTGCCTGTGCGGCAGTTTTAGCCATCGGTTTTTCACACATTACATGACACCCGGCTTCCATCGCCGCTACTGAAATAGGGGCATGAGAATTATTTGGCGTCAAAACGTGCACTAAATCCAAATCAGAAAAAGCCAACATCTCGTTATAATCCGTAAAGACTTGGGCCGTTTCACTCCCATATTTTTCACAGTTTTTTTCTGCGCGCTCTTTTATCAAATCACAAAAAGCAACTAGCTCAACTTCCTGAATTTTAGCTAAAGCGGGTAAATGCTTACCCTCAGCAATCCCACCACAGCCAATAATGCCAACTTTTAAACTCATAATTATTTCTCCTTTTTGGAAACGTTTTATTTTCTTCATTATAAAAAACAACCACACAAAATTCTTCCCGCATCCGTAACTAAAAATTCCCACATTTTATCTTTTAAAAAAAATAAATAAAGTATACTAAGAAGAAAAGCGGAGCAAACTTGCCAGTCTTTAAAAAATAAGCGCGGAATTTGCGAAAATTGTTTTTCAAATTTTTGAAAAGTTCGCCTTATTTCTTGAAAGACTAGTTTGCGTAGCTAGATTAAAAAGAAAAGCTTCAAAAACGCGTTTAGCTCACAAGCAATAAGATGGAATTTTGATAAATTGCTCCTCAAATTTCTCGAAATTCTAGCTTATTGTCTTAGAGCGCTCGTTTTTGCAGCTGAATCTAGAAAAACGAAAGGTAGCGTTTAGCTCGTTTTAAAAAATATCAGAAATTCGGATAGCCAAAATTTTAAAAAGCGGAGGAAAATTATGAGTTTGTATCTTGAAATACCGGAATTACATAGTGCTTTTCCTTTTCGGACGTTTATTAATGATGGTTGGGAAATCGTCTATCCCCATTGGCATAAAGAAATTGAAGTGATTTATTGTTTGACAGGGACAGTGAAATTGGGGGCCTTTGGGGAGATTTTTGAATTGGCAGAAGGGGAGATTTTTTTCTTTCCCAGTGGCGAGCCCCACTTTTTTCTTGCCTCCCCGGATAGTAAGCGTATTGTTTTTCAGTTTGATCTGCGTTTTTTTTATGAGCAAAACAATCTCGTCACCTCCGATCGCACCTTACTCCAGCTTTTTGATGAAGCGCCCAATTATAGCCAGCAGTGGCCCCTTTTGGCACAAAAAAATCTGAATCACCTGTTGCGGGAGATTTTTGACTGTCAAGAAACAAGGCACGAGGGCTGGCAATATGGTGTGACGGGGCTTTTGACGCAATTTATTTATGCCTTATATCAACTGCCGAAAAAACCGAATGTAAAACAAAATACTGCTAAAGAAAATCTGAAAAGTCGTGAAACCCTCGAATTATTGGATCAAATTTTTGAATATGTTGAAGCTAATTTTGACTCTCCTATCACGTTAGCGGCTGCAGCTAAACAGGTGGGCTTTAGTCAAACATACTTTTCCCGCTTTTTTAAACAAAAGGTGGGACTGCCCTTTTCTCAGTATTTGAAAGAATATCGCATCGAGCAGGCCAAGTTTTTACTAGCTACAGAACAGTTGCCCATGAGTGATGTCGCGGCTAAAGCTGGCTTTGCCAACGTCAAAACCTTCCATCATGTTTTCAAAAAAACCGTTGGCTGTGCTCCTTTGCAGTATCAAAAGCAATTGACTTAAACTATTTTAAGCGGTAACTGATCAGAAAATAAACGCGACAGCCCTTAAAAAAAGGCGAAATTTAGAAAGTTTGCGACGTAAATTACCAAAAATTTCGTACTTATTTTTGGGCGGGCTTTTTTGCAGCAAATACTTCTGATACGCTTCTACATTGCAACAATGACCTGTAGTTAAATTCAATATAAAAACGCTTTTTCTTTATCCGTTTATATTTCGTTTTTTTTATAATAACAGTATCCTCATTTGAAAATTAACCTTTTATCAGAACTTTTTTTAATGGTTATTATTTTCCCTACAAAAAACGATCGTAACATCTTGGTATTTGCAAAAGTAAGTGCCGTTTTCCGCCTGTTTTGCAGCTTTTTTTCCTTTTATCTGGCCTACTGCTTGTTCCAATTCAATCTTTAAAAGAAAACCTTGCTAACTAATGGGAACTGGGCACCATTTTGCTAGCAAGGTTTTTTATTTTTTATCTTCTTTCGTAATTTGTGCTTGTAATTTTTTGGGTAATTTACAGACGACCAGCTGGTAAGAAACGGCAATCATATTGCAAATCTCATCCTCAGTTAAGACCGGACTTGCCAAATAAATAGAATTCCAATGTTTTTTATTAGCATAATATCCAGGAATGATCACGTCGGGATAAAGCTCCCGTAACTCTTCATTTTTAGCAGGATCATTCTTTAACGTGATAATGGCTTTTTCTGTTTGTTCAGGACTCATCATGCCAAACATTTTCCCCATAATATCAAAATAATAAACGCCCCAATCTTGGCGAAAATAGACTTTGGCTTGTGGCAGGCTTTCGCCATACTGTTTGAATTTTTCCATTCGATTTTTTACAGACATCATCTGACCTCCTTAACATTTTCCAGTATACCAAAAGATACGCAAACTGCCCTCAGCTCGCAAAAATAAGCGGGAGATTTTTTTAATTGTATCGCAAGTTTTGGGTAATTTTCCCTTATTTTTTGGAAGGTCCATTTGTAAAATTGATTTTACCAACCTGTAATAAAACAATTTATTCTGGTGAAATTTTTTTGCTTTACCGACAATTAAAAAAACACCCTCTTCTTTAAGAAGGTGTTTTTTTAACTTGATTTCAATCTTCATCCAAAGAAAGTTCAGGTGCCAAAAGCGGTGTTGCTGCTTTTTTAGTGGCAAAGAATTGGCGGGTTTCTTTGACGACCACCGGGCTTAAAAAAATCAGCGCGATGATATTTGGAAAAGCCATCAAGCCGTTACAAATATCTGCCAGTGTCCACACCGCTGAAACGGTCAAATAGGGGCCAATAAAAACAGCTGCCACGTATAAAACTTTAAAAGGATTAGCAAATTTATTCGTATTAAAGAGATATGCCAAACAACGCTCTGAATAATAATTCCAGCCCAAAATCGTCGTAAAAGCAAAGAACATTAAACAAATCATCAACAAGAAAGAAACAACCGCCTCAGAGATCGGCAACGCTTGGCTAAAGGCGTAAATGGTGACTGCCGCGCCATCTTTTCCTATTTTCCATGCATCTGTTAAAATAATCGCCATGCCGGTCATATTACAAACAATAATCGTATCGATAAATGTACCGGTCATAGAAACCAAGCCTTGTCGCACAGGTTCTTTGGTCCGCGCGGCAGCTGCGGCAATCGGCGCACTGCCTAGACCAGATTCATTGGAAAATATTCCCCGGGCAATTCCTTTTTGCATAGCGATCATCATCGCCCCTAATGCTCCGCCGGCAGCTGCCTCAAAACCAAAGGCGCTGCGGAAGATCAAAATAATCACACCAGGTAATTTGTCCGCATTTAAAATAATCAGCCACAGACATAAACTCACATATAAAACGATCATTGCCGGGACAATAATTTCTGAAACTTTGGCAATGCGCTTGACCCCACCAATTAAAACACCGGCGACACAAATTGTGACCAATAACCCCGAAATAATTACCGCCCAAGAATAATTGTTGCCAAATAATTGTAAGCTGTGATTTTTATCAGGATCAAAAAAAGTTTCAGCAGCAGAAGTAATACCGTTAATTTGCGTTAAAGTACCAATACCTAACAGCCCCGCTAAAATACCAAATAAGGCAAAGGCCTTGCCAAGTGGCCGCCATTTTTTTCCTAACCCTTTTTCGATGTAGTAAAAAGGGCCGCCTAATGCTTTTTCGTCCGTATCAAAAGAGCGGTACTTCACGGCTAGTAATCCTTCTGCGTATTTCGTTGCCATTCCCAAAAGCCCTGCTAATTCCAACCAAAACAACGCCCCAGGACCGCCGGCAACAATCGCTGTTGCCACTCCGACGATATTTCCTGTACCGATAGTAGCAGATAGCGCTGTACACAACGCTTGGAAACTCGAAACATCCCCTTTGCCGTCCTCTTCATCTTGCACCATGAATTTCAACGCCAAGGGCAATTTTTTTAGCTGAATAAAACGGCAACCAACCGTCAAAATCAGCCCAATCCCCAAAATCAATAAAATCATGGGGGCTCCCCAAATAATATCGTTAATTTTTACTAACACCTTATCCATTTCATTCCCCCTTTTAACGATAAACCCTCAAACTTTCCACTAACTTGTGACGATTTTACTTTTTCACCGACGAAAACAACAACCTTTTTATTTTTTCGATAATCTGAATATTTTGCCATTTTAACAGGTTTTCAACTGACTTTCCACCCATTCATGATTTTTTTGTCAAAATGTAGCGGAAATGTTCGGGATTTTACGGGGTAAACACAAATAAAAAACTGTCGAACCTGCTTTTTTAGCAGAACCTTCGACAGTTTAAAAATATTATTGGCGCAATTTTTGCTTATGTATTCGCTTATTTTTTCCTCCGATAAAGCATAAAACCGATCACCACAACTGCGATAATTACAGCAACTATGACGGGCACAATAAAATTTGACCCCGGCACTAAAATATCTGTTGGCCCATCACTTTGTCCAATAATTTCACTGGTAGTATTTTTCATTTTTTCTCCCCTACGATCAATTTTTTTTAGTATAGCAGATATTTTAGCGCTAAATATAGCTAAAATGAGCTGTCTGATAATTAATGTGGCTTATGACAACGAAACAATCTGCCAGCCTTAAATAACCCTAAAGCAGCTAATTATCCCTGCTTTTTTATTATTTTTCTTGTTTAAATCGCTTTACAAAAGGCTTATTGGTCCTACAATACGGGCAGCGGAAATGATTTCACTGATTTTTTCTGGTGTTTCTTGCATGCCTTTTTCTATCCAGTACAAAATGATTTCAGCAGACGTATCAAAGAGAATAATGGCTAAATAATCATCTGGTACATTGGGAAACTTACTTTTTAGCTGCGGGTAATAATCTTGCAGAAAATACGACAGCAGATCACGAATGGCATTTTTTAACTCGGTAGCAAAATGCGGATCGCCATGTTTGCCTAAGAGCATCATCACAACTTCTTTTTCATTTTCGGCATGTTTGATTGTTTCGACGAGATCTTTATAATCGATAAAAACAGTTTGATTACCAGATAAATCGATTGTACTTGGAGAAAGTTTCTTATCTTTGACACTTTCGACGAAAAAGTGAATATTGCCTTCTCCTAACTCCAAAATCAGATCATCAATATCTTGATAATGTAAATAAAAAGTTGAGCGATTGATTGCAGCTGTGCGACACAACTCTGAAACCGTCACATCTCGAATAAATTTTGTTTTAGACAATTTAATCAATGCTTGATAAATTTTTTTCTTTGTTTGCTTTTTTTTTAAATTTTGTTCTGCCATCGTATTCTTCCTCTCAAATCGACAAAAGCTAAAAATCTGTTGGTTGACTATCTTTCTACTCGATTATATAATTTCCAAGTTCACAAATCAACACGTTGTTGTTTTGCTTTTGTTATGAGCAGAATTAAATCGGGAAGAAGGCAAAATTATGATAAAACAAGAATGGCGCGCGTTATTCAAAAATAAATTTCTTTTAATCGTCTTGGGGATAATTGGCTTGATCCCAGCATTATACAACCTCATCTTTTTAGGTGGACTGTGGAATCCTTACGGAAATCTTGATCATTTGCCCGTTGCGGTGGTTAATCAAGATCAACCAATTGTCTATCAAGGCAAACAACTCGCCATTGGTAAAAATTTAACCACTAAATTAAAACAAACGCACGCATTAGACTTTCATTTTGTCTCCAAAGAACAGGGACAAAAGGGAATTGAAAAAGGAAAATATTATATGATCGTGACGATTCCGGCAAACTTTTCCAAAAATGCAACGACAATCTTAACTAAGCAGCCAAAGGATATGGAAATTACGTATCAAACCTCTCAGGGTACTAATTTGACTGGGGCTAAAATGTCAGATTCCGCGATGACCCAAATAAAAAATCAAGTATCCAGTCAAGTAACCCAAATGTATAGCGAAACATTGCTTTCACAATTTGGCAAAGCCGGAACTGGTATGCAAAGCGCAGCAGCAGGCGGCAAAAAATTAGCAGCAGGAACCGACAAGTTAAATACTGCCAGCCAGACACTTTCAGATAATTTAACAAAACTAGCTGCTAGTTCACTAAAATTTTCTGATGGAAGCCACACATTAAATAAAAGTCTGCAACAATATGTCACCGGCGCTAAAAAAGTTGATACCGGCGCTAAAAAAATTAATCTCGGCATTACGACTTTAGCGGGTAAAGTGCCGGAACTAACCGGTGGGATCAGTCAACTGACCGATGGTTCTAAAAAACTTGCCACCGGCGTTTTACAATATACAAATGGTGTCGGCACTGTTACAAAGGGATCTAAAAAGCTAACCCGCGGAATCAATCAATTTGCTACAAATATTCCCAGTTTAACGACAGGTGTGGGGCAATTAGGCGCTGGATCGCAAACGTTGCAAAACGGATTAGGTCAATACACAAATGGCGTACAATCCGTCAGCGACGGCACACAGCAAATTTCAGCGGGACTGCAGAGTTTAGCTTCAAAAACGAAACAACTGCCTCAACAAGTAAAAGCTTTAAACGAAGGAACTAAAAAAATATCAACTAGCTTAAGTGCTGTGCAAATGTCAGTGGCAGAAAAAAATCAGCTTTTAAATTATACCGATAGCGTGAAAAGCTATCTTGCGCAAGTTGCTCAAACATTGGCCACAACTGATTTAAGTGGTCTAGAAAATATTGCACAGGTCACGAATCTTGTAACAGAACTCTCTAATCAGTTAAATAGCGTATCAGAAAATGTTGCTGGAATTAATCAGCAAATCGAAACGACAAAACAGAATCTTAGCGCCAACTACCAAACAGATTTAGCAACCAATGCAAATGCCATCGTTGCTGCCTTAGCCACAAAAGGTGTGACTTTATCCCAAGAACAAAAGGACTTGGTCTTAACAACGATGCAACAACAAGATAGCCAAACTTTGCAGGCCGCAAATCAGCTTTCAATCGATACGACACCACTTTTTGCTTCACTAACAGCTCAAAAACAAGCTTTAGAAAAACTAACAAGTGGCCTTGCCGCCGTCCAACAAATTCCTGTTACGCAAATAGCTGACTTGAAAACCGGTGCAAATCAATTGACCCAAGTCAGCGCTACTGCTAGTAACGGAATTAATAAATCTGTGCAGGGACTTTACGATATTGCCAATCAAGTTGTTCCAGGCATCCAAGCAATTGACCAAGGTACAACAGCATTAAATAAAAATATGCCAACTCTCACGAAAAGTATTCAGCAGTTAGCAACTGGCAGTGAACAGCTCACACAAGGTGCCACAAAATTAGCAGCACAAGGACAAACAATTAATCAGGGTGCTGGAAATCTAACAAACGGGCTCGCTAATTTACAACAAAAAGTTCCTGTTCTAAGTGGCGGGGTCAATCAATTAGCCCAAGGCGCACAACAATTGGCTAGTGGAACTGAGCGCTTGCAGCACCAATCAGCCACGCTTACCCATGGTTCAAATCAACTAACAGCTGGCTTAAATCAAGTACAGCAAAAACTGCCTACTTTGCGTAGTGGCGTGTCTGCTTTACAAAATGGCTCCTTACAATTAGTGAATGGAACTGGACAACTAGCAGCAAATGGCGGCAGCATAATTTCAGGTGCGCAAAAATTAGACAGTGGCGCGCAACAAATTTCAACAGGCAGTTTCCAACTTGCTACAGGTGAAAAACAAGTACAGCAATCTTTAGGAAAAGTCGGAAGTGGGCTAAAGGAAGTGAGCAATCAATTGGCTAGTGGTGCTGATAAAATAAAAGAAATCAACACGAAGAAAGTTTCAGCTGATGCCATGGCCAAGCCTGTAAGCACTATTCACCAAGATTTTGACTCAGTAGCAAATAATGGGACGGCAATGGCGCCTTACATGATGTCTGTCGCCTTATTCATTGGAACCATTACATTTAACTTGCTGTTTGATACTTTTACACCAAAGAAAAAACCGACAAGTGGTATCGCATGGTGGGCAAGTAAAGCCTCGATTTTAGGCGCTGTCGGAATTTTTCAAGCTTTAATGGTGTATTTCGTCTTGACCGTCTTTTTAGGTATGACTGTCTTACAGCCAGTCAAAGTGATTTTGTTTAGCATCCTCGTTTCCCTGACCTTTATGTCGATCGTCACGTTGTTCAATTTATTATTAGGAAAACTTGGTTCATTTTTAATGCTTATCTTTATGATCATTCAATTGGCAAGTTCTGGTGGAACGTATCCAATCGAATTAAGTGGCACATTTTATCGGGTTATAAATCCGTTTTTACCAATGACTTATTCCATTCGCGCATTACGCGAAGGCATCTCCATCGGAGGCTCACTGTTAGTTGAAACCGGCCTGTTTATCGGGTTATTCCTAATCAGCAATCTCTTGATGATCGCCTTTTTTACCAAAAAGAAAAAAGATCCCCGCACTTTTGATGAAGAAATGTCCGAAGTTTAAAAAGCGGGTGTGTGAATCTATGAAAATGGTCTAGCGGATAAATTTAAGTTATTGCTACCACTTTTTTACAGTGAAATCAGCTAAAAGGCTAATAAAAAGACAGAAGGAAAAATCCTTCTGTCTTTTAAAATTTATAAATTATAAACTGAAATTTTATTTTACTTTATTAGCAAAATCTAGCAACTGTTGCTTATCATAAAGTTGATGATTGCATTTGTCGCTGTCGACGCAAATATAGTTACCACGTTTGGTATACGTACCGTCGCCGCCTTTTTTAGTCGTGGCTAAAAATAGCGCCACTTCACTGGTTTTATGACAAATGGAACAAACATTTTTCAAAATATTACTAGAAAAATTGCCTTTTAACCCTTTTAGGGCACCATTTTCATAATACAGCATAAATTTTTGCTGCTGCCCCGGATCGTTCCAACCAATATAGGTGTGCTCTTTTAGATCCATCGCGTCAAAATTTGGTAAACGCAATTTTTTCGTCTTGCGAAAGACTTTTTCCACTTGTTTAGCACTTGGCGCAACAAAAGGCGTCACTTGTTCTTTTAATTCGTTTAAATAACGTTCAGCTGCGGCTTTTGTCAAATGTGGATTTAAAATAAATTGCACCAATGCTGCTTTTTTTGCAGAATCTTCCGGCAAAATGGTATTAATTTTTTCAGTTGTTAAAGCCTGTACGGCGTTGACTGTTTGTTTGTCATTGACGGATTGATAGACATTAATCAAATCGTCGATGTCTTTTGCTAAAGCAAAAAATTGATAAGGTTCTAAATTCATAAGATTTTCCTTTCTCCAAACCGCTGATGCGCAGAAGAAAGTCACAACTGCGCCATCAGTCTAACTGCCAGCCAATTGTGCGTACAGAAGATACAAATCGTATCATGTGACCACCACCTTGTTCTAATCTTCGTTATCATACCCGCATTTTCTAAAAAAAGCAACGGCCCTACGCCGGTAGTCAAAAAAGAAAAAAATTGATAGAGTAGAAATAGAAAAGCTTTAGAAACTCGTTTAACTTCCAAGCAATAAGACGGAATTTTAATAAATTGTTCTTCAAATTTCTTGAAATTTTGACTTATTGCCGTAGGAAGTTAGTTTCTAAAACTAGACATGTAGAAAAGTGGAATGTACCGGTTAGCTCTGTGGAAAAATGTCGGAAATTTGACTTCTGGTGTTCCTTACCAGAAGCGAATTTTTGAATTTTTCCCGCAGAGTTGGTACATGAAGCTAGACAAATAGAAAAGCTTTAGGAACTTGGTCAGCTCTCAAGCAATAAGATGAACTCTTGATAAATTGTTCTTCAAATTTTTCAAGAGTTTGGCTTTTGAGCATTAAGACGGAATTTTAATAAATTGCACTGTATAAGGAGAAAACCCATGAAAGTTTTATTTATTTTTGATGACGGTATTTTTTCAACTTTTTTTGTTTATGATTTGCAGGATAAGGGTTCTTTATGGCGCGTTAGTCCTGAAATCATGCTCCACAACATTACCTTGGGAGAATTGTATGTTAAAAATTCGATCACTGATTTTTTAAAATACTTCTCGGTTGCATTTTCTCAGTCGGTAACAAAATACTTCATCTTGAAAAAAGAAGAGGGATTAGCCGCGATTAAAGAAGCCGGTCTGGATACAGATGGCACCTTAACGATTACAGTTGAAAAAGATTTTACCGCTTTAAAAAACGGACAAAAATTTTTATTAGGTCCGCAAAAGTTGTCTTTGACAGAAATTGACGCCTATATTAGCTATCAAATTGACGAAGATAAGTCTTTTGACGTTTTTAGCCGCCAGGAAGATTTGATTCGTTTTATGAAATGGAAGACCGTCACGCCCAGTCTTAGCGCTATTACGCAAAATTTGGGTACAGTCAAAGAGCACACCAAAAGCAATCTCGGCTTACGAGATATGTTAAAACTTGGTACAGGTTATTTGGCCAAAGGCAACGCCCGCATGCAAAAAATAAATGTTCCCACCCCAGGAAGTTACACCGTATCCGGTGATTTTCCTTATCGCTTAGACAAAATAAATTGGGCCAAAAATACCATTCAGCTCCATCGGGATTTACAAGCTTAAATAAGCGTGAAACAAAAAAAGTGATGATACCCAGACGTATCATCACTTTTTTGCTTTATTTTTTATCGGTTGCGTCCCAAACTTGTTTAATGGCTGGAATATTGCCGATTTCCGTTAAGTTACTTGGTAGGATAACCGTATTGTGATTATTTTCCACCACGTGTTTAAAGGCTTCAATGCCTAAATAAGATAACATTTTTTCATCCAATTCACTCTCTTGGATGGCTTGGTTGATCTCTTTAATACGTTGTTTTTCAGCTTCTGTTACGACGCGAATGCGCTCGGCTTCAGCAGCGGCATCGATTTTAATGCGCTCCGCTCTGGCAGTGGCATCAATTTTGGTTTGCTTGGCCCGCGCGGCGGCATCAATTTCCATCTCAGAGGCTTTGGCTTCAGAGTCCAAAATGACAGATTGTTTTTTACCTTCTGAAATTGTGATCAAGGATTCTTTGTCGCGGCTAGCTGTGATGAGCTTGTTCATGGAATTCACGATTTCATCGGAAACTGAAATTTCCCCAATATTAATGCGGTCAATGGACAAGCCGTAGCCCGCCGTAATATCTTTGACACTTTCAAATAGCGCTACATTGATTTCTTCGGTCCCATTTAAGACTTCGTTTAAATCCATTTTCCCAATGATGCCCCGTAAATTAGACTGACAATCTTGGATCATGGAAACTACAGAATTTTGGTTATCGTACACAAAAGCACGGACGTCGGTTACGTGATATTTAATCGCTTCATCAATTTCAACGATAACATTGTCTTTTGTGATTACGCTTTGCGGATCAATTTGAATCGGAATTTGTTTTAAAGAAACCCGCTGCTTGACGTTGTACAAAACGGGGATCAAAAAATGTAAACCCGGATCAAGCGATTTCACATACTTCCCAAAGCTTTCAACGACTTTGACTTCCCCTTGCTCGACGATAATAATCATTTGCGACAAAATTAAAATAATTAAACCAATCAATAAGATAACAAAAAAGATACTAAAAATTGCCAATGTAATTCACATCACTTTCGTATAATGTATTGTTCACTTTTACCAATAGTGCATTAGGAGTGTAGTCGATAACTTCTAACATATCCCCAACTGCCGGCAAACCTGCAACCACTCTATAATCATACCAGCTGCCAAAAATCCTGACACTACCAGTAAAACTTTCTTTCGTTGTCCGAAAGCATTTGCCTAACGTTTTTTCCATTTGATAATCTGCCAACGAATTTGCCCACCTCCTGTTACCAGCCAAACCTAAAACCCCAACGTGATTGCAATCATTATACCACTTGCAAAATGCTCTTAGTGAATCATTTGTTAATTAACAGCTTTTTCGACTAAAATAGAAGCATCATAAAAAATCAGACAAGGAGGTAAGCCCATGGCTTTTTTTAAAAAAGAACCCACGCAAGCAGAATTATTAAAACAAACGCTAACCTCTTGGCTTATTCAAAATGCAGGCAACGAGATTTTGTTAGCTGATTTAAATGAATGCCTCTACCAAAATAACTTTTTTTCCCTGCATTATTTTGCCCAGGTTGGTTTTCAAGCGGAAAATAAACAAGCCGTCTTAACGGCACGGGTAAAAAAAGACGCCGTAAAAAAATTAAATCAGCTAAAAGAAGCGGATTTTAACGCCGAGTTTACTAGTACCAAAATACAAAAATCAATTTTAGACGGTATTCTTACCAGTGAGAGCTCCTATTTTCGCCTTTATGTCGCACCTTCTGCTTTAAAATGTGGCACCGACTTATTAAAAACATTCGCTGAAACCAAAATTTATCAAACGGATAAAAAAACTGGGGCTTTTGTTGCCAGCAGCATCCAAGAATTGCTCTATTTATGCTACCGTTTTGATTTAGCGCAAAACCCGCAACTAGCAGTTAAAAATCTTTCTTTAACTAAACTTGTGCCAGCTTCTGTTACCGCACCAATTTTAACGACTTTGACTGCCATTTACAATAACACGATTTCAGAAGTTGATTTACAGTATTTATTCACGTGGGTGCTACAATACAGCGCTACGATTACGGCTACCAGCACACTGTTTGCCTCTTATTCCGCCAGCGCTTTGCCGCCAGAAGTCTTGGCTAAAACACAGGCGATCGTTCGTGAGCTGTCCAAAAATTTTGCCGCCAGCACCACTGTCTTAACGCCTCATGCAACGCAAGATGCACTGGGTGTCACTAGCCAATTACTTAAGCAAATTCCCGCCTTATTTGAAGAAGCCAACGAAAAAATGACCACTTTAAGGCAAAAGCTGCAAGCAGCCGCTGAAGATGAAAATAAGCCATAACCTGACTGTTACGCCTTAAGCTTTTTTTCATGTCTACTGCTGTAAAATCAACTTTTTATTGTAACAAAAAATGTGACAAAAAAGTTTCATGTGAAACATTTGCTTGCTTACCTCTTTTTTGCGGCGTAAAAAAACACCTGAAAGCAAAAATTCGCTTTTTATTTGTCTTTGGAGTACCCTTATGAAAAATAAGCGAGGTGTATTATGAAAACTGTACTTCAGAACGTCAGAATTGAAACAGATTATCTAAAAAACGCTGGTTTCACTTATGGAACCAAGACCAAAAAAGTAGCGATTACTTTTGAAGATGGTGTGATTACTGCTGTTAGTGATTCAGAGGAATCTTTTGATCCTAAAAGCGCCATAATTGATGGTAAAAATGCTTTAGTCCTACCGCAGTTACGCGAAATGCATGTGCATTTTGATAAAAGTAAATTAGGGATTCCTTGGTATCCCGTTGAACCAGCTGATAGCTTGGTGCAGCGTTTTACCAAAGAATTTGAATATTTAGAAAGTGCGCCTTTATCTTTTGAAGAGCGCATGAAAAACTTAATTGAATTAGAGCTGGCTCATGGTGTAACTCATTTTCGCTCCCACATCGACATTCATCCCAAGGTTGGCCAACGCTACTTGGAATCTGCGCAAAAAGTTTTAAGTGCGTATACTGATAAATTGGATTATGAATTGGTTGCTTTTCCGCAGCATGGTCTGCTTTTATCTGATGCCTATGATGAGATGAAAACAGCGCTGCGCAATGGTGCTACTTTAGTTGGCGGGGTCGATCCGGTCTCCCTTGACCAAAACTTAGCTCTTTCTTTAAATCAAACTTTTGAATTAGCCACTCAATTTAATGTGCCCATGGATTTACACATTCACGAACGCGGTGATAATGCGCGGGCATTCTTTTCTAAATTGTTGGAGCTGACCAAAGAAGCAAACTGGCAAAATAAAGTAACGATTAGTCACGCTTATGGTTTAAGAGACTTAGCTGGTACAGAACAAGATGAACTTTTTAGTGCCTTAGCAGAAAATGGGATTACGATTATTTCCAGCATTCCTTTAAATTTTGTTATTCCACCATTAACCAAACTAAAAGCTGCCGGTGTCAAAACCTTTATTGGCTGCGATAACATCTATGATTGCTGGTCACCTTTTGGCAATGGTGATGTGATGGATAAATTAAATCGCTATGCTGAAATTTTTGACCAACTATCACAAGAAGAATTAACCGAAAGTTTGGAACTTGTAACCGGCCAAAAAGCGCTGGCTTTAGACGGCTGGCTTAAAGTGGGGATGGCAGCTAATTTCACTTTAGTAAACGCTGACTCTACGGCAGAATTTGTCGCCCGTAAAATTCCGGTTTCGGCCAGTTACTTCAACGGAAAACAAGTAAAATAGTAAAAAGACTTGGCAGAAATGGTGAAAGTAGCAAAAAGTTAGACGACAAAGCTAACTTTTTTTGCTACCGCCTTTCATTTTGCCGGTCTTTTTTTTCTAAAAAATGGTAGCGGTGCTGACTTGTCAACACGGCTACCACTTTAAAAGATATTTTTAGCTGTTTAATTCTTTGATGGCCTTAGCTTGCGGGCGGCGAGATTTTAGTAAAACACCACTTACTAAAACTAACAACGCTGCCAACGCACCGACTAGTCCATACAGCCATGGCGGTGTCTGAGAACTAGCTGCCACCGGAATAATCGCACTGTTAACTTCTTTGGCGTTTTTACTGCTCACTGTAAAAGACTCGTTTACTTGCCAGACATTGCCTTTGCCGTCGGTTACTTGCAAGTGAAGCTGATAGGCGCCTGGTTTAATTTCTTGATCGTTCATTGCAAAGACCAAATCAAAATTCGAGTTAGGTGCCATGGAACGATTTTCCCAGTTTATTTTTTGCAGCGCTGTTTTTTTACCCGCTTCTGTAATTTTACCGGTGTAGGTCATCTTGCCAATCGCGTCCAAAGTCATATTTTCCACGTTCACACTAAAAGCTGTCTCGCCAAAGGAAATAGCGGCTTTAGGATTGGTAATTTTCAGCTCTCGCTTCACTTGTGTTAAGGTATTGCGCAGCTGCAACCCAAGAATATAGCCAAATTGACTCGTGACAGATGCCCCATCTTCTTCAATCAATTTTAAAACTTGAATCCCCGCCATAATTCGACCAGCGAATTTTTCTGTTGGCATGGTTACAGAAAGTGGCACTTGTATTTCACTTTGTGGTGGTACGGTTACGGTTTTGGGAGCTTGAACGACATCTTCAATTGGATATATCGTTGCAGCAGATGGCGCCTTTTTACTGCTGTAATCAATTTGACCACTGCTATTGGTGGTGGCTTGATTAATATTTACCACAAATTTTTGAGCTACAGCAGCATCGTTTTTTATTGCGATTTTGATTTCTTGTTTTGCACCAGGCTTTAATAACAAATCAAAATAAGTTTGCTCTTTATCAATTTGATTTTCCGGTAAGATACCACGAATGCTAAATTCTACATTGCCGCTCGCCTGCGCTGTTGGCCCTAAAAATAAGAAAACAAAAGTTAAACATACCAAAATCCAGCCACTTTTTTTCATTATTGCCTCCTAAATTACTCCGCAACTTCCGGCAAAGCCGTTAGCGTGAAGAGTACCAAATTTTCTACGTCAATTTTATCCCCTTGTTTTAATTGGAAATCATGATCTTTGAATTCCATTGCGCCGCTTTCAAATTTTTTCATTAGGAAACCAGCTTTTTCTGTCACATCTTGACTAGAAAAAATAATGTCGCCATCCGCACCGGCACCATAAATCTTTTTGCCTTCGACTGTAAATTTGGTAATCGTTACCGCTTTATTGCCAGTCGCAATATTGGTTTTACCAGCTTCATCAACTTTATCTTTGTTTAAAGAAGCTTTTAGATTCCATGAAACACTTGGCGTATCATTAAAAACAACGTAATTATTTTTGAAAACTTTCTTGATCGCACTATCGCTGTCATCTTTAATATTTTGATCGGTAAAGTTTACTGTGTAATTCCCGGTAGCATTAAGGGTGGTTGCTTGTTCAAAACGGTCGGGAACATTGATTAATTTTAGTTGTTGCAATTCCGGATTTTCATTGGCTAAAACGGTAATATTCAAATCGGTACTACCTTTTGTATCGCTCTCCACCTTGGCAAATGCCGAATTCCCACAACTTAATAGTGCCATTGTCATTAAACCTGCTGCTAAAAATTTTTTCATCTTTATTTCGCTCCTTTTTATATGGTTGGTACATTTTGTAAGACAATAATTTGAGTGGCCTTGTATAAACCAGCGGCAGCGTCAGGAGAAATTGTTAGCTGAATGTCTTCTTTTTTGACCCGATATTCATAAGAAATCGCTCCTTGATCTGTTTCGCCAGTCTTTTTCACAATTGTATTTCCTGCTTGTTGCTGCTTTGTTTTAAAGGGTTGGCTTTGAAACTGGGAACTAACTTGCCACTGTTGGTGATTTTTTTTTCGTAATTTGCCTGTCCCTAACTGATAGTAGACGTCTTTTGCTAGATATTGTGCTTCTTTTTTGAAAGGTTGGAATTGATAAAGCAGCTGCCAACCTGCTTGTTTGCTGTAACGACTATCGATAATTTGAATCACTAAATCCGTCTTGGAAGTGATCGTAAAGCGCTCCTTGCGTATTTTATGCCGGCCAAAATCTGGCGGCTTTACCATTTGTAATTGCAAGTCTTGCTCCATTACTTCAATAATCAAATTACTTGCGGCCAATCCTGTCGGCGGCCGGATAAAGAGGCTGCCAAACACGAGCAAGCCAACTAAATAAAGCCAGCATTTACGCATCTTTACGCCTCCTTTGATAAAATAAAATTGTGCCGCCAACTAGTAGCGTCCCCACAAAAGATAGCCCCATTTGTAAAACTTCTCCTGTTTTTGGCATAAAAATTAGCGGATTGTCTTTTTTTAAAGTTAAATCATTTGTATTTGCGTTGGGTTTTTCTTGATATAATTCCAAGGGTATCGTTTTTTGATCTTGATCATAGGTTATTTCTGCCCCTAAAGCACGCACTGGAAATAGGCCGCAGACTAGCACTAAAAAGCAAATTCTTTTCACCATTTTCCTCCTACTCCACTAGCGGGACATCATGTAGCTGCCACTGGACTTTTATTTGATTAAGCTCTGGTTTTACTTGCATTTGAAGGGGATTGGTTTTGAGCAGTAGCCCTTCTTCTTTGGCATATTCCCGTTGACTCAAATAATTGTCTTCCGTTTGAAAATTTGCCGCATTTATCTGAATCGGCGCATTGGGACGATTTAGTTCTTGTTCATCGTCGTCTTTCCAAATGAAACTGTACTGACCAATAAAATCTTCTGCTGGCATCAGCTGCAAAGTAAGATACCAATTGCTCCTTTTATTTTGCGGGCGTGTATCTAAAATTTCGATGCGTAAATTTTCTTTACTTTGGTGCGGCAAAATTTCAGCCTGGGCTTTTAACGGGACCTGCCAATGAAGCTGATCACTGACATAAGTAAAGCGTAGCTCTGGTGTATATTTTGTTTGCAAATAAATCTTGTTGGAAACAAGGGGGAGCGTTTTACCGCTGGCATCACATTCAATAACTTGTAGACTATACTCACTATCTGATTGCACATGTTCAACAAGCTCTGTGACAAGTAAGGTCTGCTGTTTTATTTCGCTGTTGTTGGCGATCATTTTGGTCCAAATGACCGACTCTTCTTTCCCCTCTTTTTTAGCCAACTGGACTTTTAGCGTCTCATTTTTTTTCACTTCATCTTTTAAATAAAAATTCAGCGGGGTCTTTAAGTTGGGACTAGTAAAATCAAACTGACGAATTTTGGTGAACTGATTTAATTTTTCATCCCAAGCAATCACTGGTGGCGTATCTTCTGTCACGGTATATTGCAACGCTTCTGTCGCAAACTGTACCTGCATCGTGTTGCCTTCTACTTGATAGCTTCCTTTTAATTTCGGAATTTTAGTGATCGTAGTTCCTTCAGGTACCGCCTTGATTTTTGTGTCATAACGTAATGTCAGTTTTTCTTTGGGTTGTACAACAATTTTTTGTTGCGGATAAAACTGGCCATTCTGGTATGTGCCGGCAATTTCTACCCCGTTTTTTTCAAAGGTAATTTTTTTGTCATTTACAACTTCTTCTGCCTCTTTACCATTGCGATACGTGATGGCGATGCCATGCTGCCCTTGGTTATTTTGATGAATTTCAAAGGGCAGATTACCGCTGGTATGCTTGAAAGTGACCTCTTGTTGTAAAACATCTTCTTTTTTTACCAATTTGTTTGCCAGCGAGGTAGTTAAATCCGTTTTTAAAAATGCATCTTGCTGCAAAATTCCGGTCATGGTGTGATCAGGATTTTTAAAATCGGAAAAGAAAATCATGTTTTTGTTTAAAAACTGCTTGTTAGTATTTTGTAGTGAAGTATCCATCGTCGCAGTAAAACCCCAAACTAATTGGGGCGGCTGCTGTTCATTGTAGCCATCAATATAATGGCGTAAATCAACATCAAAACTAGCCAGATTTTCTTCTGTCGTCGCCGTAAGCAATTGAATACTAATCGTAGCGTAATGGGCTCTAATATTGGCTAAACTGAATTTAAACCATTTTTTATTAAAGTAGCCATTTCCGGCATAAACTGCCCAACGTTGAGCAGCACCATTGCGGTTTTCATTGGCTAATTCCGGTTTAAAAACATGGGGTTTATTGCTGTTATAAACCGATAAATGGGATTTCCCCTTCGTTTCACTATTGTCTAAAGATGAATCAGATCCCAAGTGCGTGTGTCCGTCATTGGACCAGTTATCAAAAGCAACTAGCATGGCATCTTGGATACCAGTAACGCGATTTTTTTGTTCCGGATTTTCTTTTGAACCATGATAATAGGCGCCTAACCCTTGCACTTCATACTTTGTCGAATCTGCGCCTTGATAATCGTAATAATCAGCTGAAGAAATTTGGCGTTGTGGCCGCATAAAAAAGGTCAAACCTTCTGTATATTCCGCCATATACAGATACGCATTAAAAATTGTGCCACTATTTCCCTGACTAAAATCCAACGTATTCTGGGATTGTGCCATACCTGCGCGATAGTGATTGAAATAGGTTTGTTTACGAAATCGCGTTAAATTAAGCGTGTCACTAACTGTATCCGCCGCTTCAAAAGGTGTGGCAAGCGCACTTTCAATTTCCCTTTCATTTTCTTTACTTCCACCAAGAGCCGCAGCATTAAAAACACGTCGCCCCTCTACTTTTTCCTCGTCCAAGTATCGCTTTACTTGTAAAGGAATCGCAGCCTGCTGCGCGCCGACACCAACGCCAGTGCCCTGATCAATTCCCCGACGATTCAAAAAAGCATCCTTCACTTGAAGCGGTGCATATGACAAAATCGACTCCTGATTATTTTCTTCTTTAATTTTTGGTTCATTTGTTTTTGTACTTTGCAACAAAGAACCCGCTTCATTATTCCCATTCAAAACATGAGAGTCTCTAGAACTTCCCTGTTGATTAATGAATTCTTGATTAGAATTTGTCGGCGCAAACGTCTCCGTCTTTTTTCGGTCTTGTTTTGCTGATACTGCTTGAGCAAAATCAGATTTATTTACGCTGACAACGGATAATAACAAACAAATCATCATACCAAAATGAAACGCTCGTCTTTTTAAATTCTTCATTTTCTACACCTTAATTCATTTTATTATCACTTCTTTTTAACTATATCATTATTTTATCATCATTTTCAAATTAAAATTATTCCAATCGTACTAAAATGGCTCGTTATTTTATTTCATAATAAAAAAACAAATTTAACAAAACGCGTCCTGATCGAAATTTAGGCAAAAAAAAAAACAGCCTGAAAAAATTTCAGACTGTTTAAAAAATTTTTAAAATTTGTATAAGCAAACTAATTCGCAACTTTAGCAATTCTACCTTGTTCAATGTAAACCATTAAAATACTCAAGTCAGCAGGATTAACACCACTAATGCGGCTCGCTTGGGCAATGGTTTCGGGTTGAATCTTGGTTAATTTTTGACGCGCTTCTGTCGCAAGACCATTAATGGCCGCATAATCAATGTTGGTTGGAATTTTTTTGGCTTCCATCCGTTTTAATTTTTCAACTTTTTCTAAGGCTTTTTTGATATAGCCTTCGTATTTGATTTGAATTTCAACTTGTTCGATCTCTTTTGGGGAAAGATTCTCGTCAGCAGGGATAAATTGCAATAATTCAGCGTAGCTAATTTCCGGACGGCGTAAAAATTCATTGGCTAAAACACCATCTTTCAATTGTGCTGCACCCTTTGTTTCTAAAAAGGCTTGAACTTCAGCCGTCGGTTTAATCCGGATTTTCATTAAACGGGCAATTTCATTTTCAACCGCTTCTTTTTTGGCTAAGTAAGCTTGGTATTGTGCTTCTTTTACTAACCCAATTTCATGACCCATTTGTGTTAGACGCAAATCGGCATTGTCATGGCGCAAAATCAAACGATATTCCGCGCGGCTGGTTAATAAGCGGTAGGGTTCTTGGGTGCCTTTTGTAACTAAGTCGTCAATCATCACACCGATATAACCATCGCTGCGTTTTAAAATCAATGGTTCTTTACCTTGAACCTTTAAGCCTGCGTTAATTCCGGCAATCAAGCCTTGGCCGGCAGCTTCTTCATAGCCAGAAGTACCATTGGTTTGTCCTGCCGTATAAAGATTTTCAATTAATTTTGTTTCCAAAGTTGGACGCAATTGATGTGGCACGACCACATCGTATTCAATCGCATAACCTGTCCGCATCATTTCGACATTTTGCAGTCCCGCAATCGAACGCAACATTAAAACTTGCACATCTTCTGGCATTGAAGTAGATAAGCCCTGCACGTAAACTTCTTCTGTATTTAAGCCTTCTGGTTCCAAGAAAAGTTGGTGACGTTCTTTGTCTGCAAAACGCACAATCTTATCTTCAATTGACGGACAATATCTCGCCCCTACACCTTCTACAATCCCGGTAAACATTGGCGCGCGATGTAAATTATCGCGAATAATTTCGTGGGTTTTAGGACTTGTGTAAGTCAACCAGCAAGGTTCTTGATCTTGTTTATAAGCACTATCCGGCGTTGAATAACTAAAGTGATTGGCTTCTTTGTCTCCAGGTTGGATTTCTGTTTGCGTATAATCAATTGATCCAGATTTGACCCGTGGTGGTGTCCCTGTTTTAAATCGGGCAATTTCAAAACCTAATTCTTTTAAGCTATTGGCAAGTCCAACTGATGGTTGTGAATTATTCGGACCAGAAGAATATTTTAATTCCCCAATAATAATTTCACCTCTTAAAGCTGTACCGGCTGTAATAATAACCGCTTTTGCGCTGTAACGTGCACCTGTATTGGTGATTACGCCTTTACAAACACCATCTTCAACGATCAATTTTTCTGCCATTCCTTGACGCAGGGTTAAATTTTCTGCTTGCTCAATTGTATGCTTCATTTCTTGTGCATAAGCATGTTTATCTGCTTGTGCCCGCAATGCACGTACTGCCGGACCCTTACCTGTATTTAGCATCCGCATTTGAATATATGTTTTATCGATGTTCTTGCCCATTTCGCCGCCCAGCGCGTCAATTTCCCGCACCACGACACCTTTTGCTGGACCACCGACTGAAGGATTACATGGCATAAAGGCCACCATATCCAAATTAATCGTCAAAAGCAGCGTCTTATTGCCCATACGCGCATTGGCTAACGCCGCTTCACTACCCGCATGACCCGCGCCAACAACAATAACATCATAACTCTCCGCTTGATATTCCATGAAATAAATCCGCTCCTCTTAGCTGCTGTATAGACTGGGCTGACAGTGAGTAATAAGATAAAACCAACTGGATGACGTTCTGTGGCATTTAGTTGGTTTTTCTTATTATCGAACTGTTAAGTCTATTACAGCGCGATTTTGTTCATATTACTGTATTAATTTTCTTGCGAAAATTATTCTGATTTTCACTCCGTATATCATTCTACTAGCTAACCATTACAATTTGATTACCTGCCAAGTAATCACTATTTTTTTATACAGACAGCTAGCTGTCTTCAGTAGAACTGACATCCTCAATTAGCTACTGTATAGACTGGGCTGACAGTGAGTAATAAGTCTGTCTTCGTTTCACTACGCCTACAGTTCAACTAAATAGAAGACATTAAGTTGAACTTGCATATTATCGAACTGTTAAGTCTATTACAGCGCGATTTAAATTAGTTGCTGAATTTTATTATTTTAAAATTTTTAACCGTTTTTATTTGCCTAGACAGAATTGGCTGAATAGTTGGGTGATAAGTTCGTCTTGTACGCTATCGCCGACGATTTCGCCTAAGAAATCCCAGCAGCGGGTCATGTCGATTTGAACCAAATCGACTGGCATACCAGCTTCTATTCCTGTTACCACATCTCCTAGCGCTTGATTGGCTTTTTCCAACAAGGCGATGTGACGGGTATTGGAAATGTACGAGGCATCTTTTTCACCAGTTTGCCCAGCGAAGAATAATTCTGCGATTGCCTGTTCCAATTGATCCAGACCTTCATTTTGCAAAACAGAAACAGCAAAAATTGGGGCATCGGTTGCGAGTTTCTGTAATTTTTCTTGTTCCAATTTAGCTGGTAGGTCAGTTTTATTTAGCAAAATAATTCGTTTGGTATCTTGGGTTAATTCCAATAATTCCAAGTCGGCTTTGGTTAAGGCTTCACTTTGATTTAATACCAGTAAAATCAAGTCTGCTTCTTCTAACGCTTTGCGGCTGCGTTGCACGCCGATTTTTTCAACAATATCTTCTGTGTCGCGAATTCCGGCGGTATCGATTAATTTTAATGGCACCCCTCGCACATTCACGTATTCTTCAATGACATCTCGCGTTGTGCCGGCAACGTCTGTTACAATTGCTTTTTCCTCGGCTAATAAATGATTCAAAAGACTAGATTTGCCGACATTTGGTCGCCCGATAATCGCCGTACTTAGACCTTCCCGCAAAATTTTCCCTTGTTGGGCGGTTAAAAGTAATTGTTCGATTTGCCCTTGCACTTGATTGGCTTTTTCCAGCAACAAGCGCGTCGTTAATTCCTCTACATCGTCGTATTCTGGGTAGTCAATGTTGACCTCCACTTGCGCCAATGTTTCCAAAATTTCTTGGCGTAGGGAACGAATTAAGCTGGATAAATTTCCATCTAATTGATTCAGCGCCAAATTCATCGCCTTATCGGTTTTCGCCCGAATTAAATCCATCACGGCTTCTGCTTGGGATAAATCCACCCGCCCATTTAAGAAGGCCCGCTTGGTGAATTCGCCTGGTTCTGCTAGCCGGGCGCCTTGTCGCAGCAATAATTGCAAAATTTGATTCACCACGACGATTCCGCCGTGACAATTAATTTCAATCACATCTTCTCTGGTAAATGTTTTGGGGGCCCGCATCACGGAAACCATTACTTCATCTACCATCTGCGCTGTCGCAGGATCAAAAATATGCCCGTAGTGAATGGTATGGCTTGCAACATCTGCCAGACATTTGCTGCCGCTGCGATAGACTTCATCTGCAATTTTCACTGCATCATCCCCACTTAAACGGACAATACTAATCGCCCCTTCGCCAGGCGGCGTGGAAATTGCGGCAATCGTATCAAATTCTTGGGTAATATTTGCCATTAGTTAAACTCCTTTTTTTAACTGTATCGCCTGCAGTTAGTGATTAAAACTATTTTTGTTAAAATAAATTTTAAAATAAAAATTTGCGATAATCCGCGGTCTAAAAGGATTCTGCCACGATTTATTGCAATAAAAAAAGTGCTTCATCTTTTGCAAATAGGAAAAAAACTTCTACTTAGAGAAGCTTCCAACGATTTACAAAAGACAGCGCACTTTGACTGCAAGTCCTTAAATTCTGGTCATAGACTAGCATAAAATTAGCCGTCTTGCAAGATTTCATGCCAGAATTTGTGAGAGGTTTTAGCTTTACTTAAAGGTTCTTATCACGGTAAAATTAAATTACAGTTAATTTCAGCTCTTTTGGGGCTGTTTGCAACAATAAATTTGGTTTTTGCTGGTGAATTATTATTTCGCAATTTTGACAAAATAATCATTTCAGCACCAAACCTACAAGGAGTGAGCGATATGACATTTGACAAACAAAAAGAAGACGACATGCGCATTCACGAAGTTATTATCTCCACTGGTAACGTCAACCGTAGCTACGCTGTGCGGGACGTAATTTTCGTTGCCGAAAAATTTGAAACAGATTTATTTGATGAAACTGTCGACCCCAACGAATCACTGCAAGATATTATGTTGATGTTAAAGAAAAAGGCCTTTTCTTATGGCGCCAATGCTGTCATCAACTGCCATTTTGATCACGATCACGTGCAAGTTGACGGCAAAACGTATTTGGAAATTTTCGCTTACGGCACCGTCGTCCAATTTATTGAAACAACCGTTGGCGGCTAAGTACAAACAGCTAAAAACTTATTGTAAGTCTGTGCTACAACAAATTAGCTTTAATTTGTTTAGTTCAGACTTTTTTTTCAGATACATTACATTAATAAAGCAGAAGAATTTTTAGACAGTTAAAAAAACAAGTGGTAAAATTCAGCCCACTTTTTAACTAAGGGCTTTTTTCTTCTCAGCCAGAAAGGAAAACAATTATGAATCAATCCATTCGTGCCAGTACCAAAGAGTTTTTTCACCACTGGGGCAGTTATGTTTTATTAGTTTTGACAATGAGTTTGGCTTTGGAGTGGATCGTTATCCCTTTAGCCCGTTTTCTAACAGAATACGTGTTAAAAGTTGGTCGCATTCCTTATCTAACCATTACCAATCTGCCCACTATATTGATTAGCCATCCTTTTGTCACCTTGGGGCTTTTAGCTGTCGTTTTTTTAATTTTAATCGCCTTATTTTGGCAATTTTCTTTTTTGCTCTACGGCATCAGCCTCATTCAAAAAGAAGGCAGTTTAAAACCAATGGCGCTCATTCGTTACTCGGTGAAAGAAATTTTTCACTTGCCTAAGAGCACCTTCTTTTATTTTTTGATTTACGGCTTTCTAATTTTACCCTTTGCAAATTTCTTTTTCCAAAGCGTGCTTTTAAGTAAAATTAAAATTCCCGATTTTGTTTTAACCTTTTTAATTGCCAAACCGCTTTTTGCCGTTTTAATTTTCTTGTTCTTTTTGGCGATGGGCTATCTCGGGTTGCGTTCTCTGTATTTTTTACCTAATTTAATCTTGCAAAAACAACCAGCACGCCAAGCCTTCTTCAATAGTTGGCAAAAAAGCAAGGGGCATCTAATCAAAGTCTTTTTCCGTTTGTTTTGGCTTAACTTATTAACAGCTATCTTAACGATCGTCGTTATTTTCTGCTTGTATCTACTTCAATTGGGACTAGATCAGTTACCGAGCTATTGGCCATTAGCAGGTGCGACTGTGAATTTAGGCATCATGGAAATTGCCACACAGCTGATTACATTGTGGGCTATGGTTGTCTTTTTCCAAATGATTTTACCCAAAAAAATTTTGTTACCACAATTAGGCACAACAACCAAAAAGCACCGTTTTCCTACGCGCGTTTTGGCGGGGGGCGTCATATTTTTCATCACCATTGCCGTCATGATTTATAATGCCCTCTTTCTAACCGGCGCTATGACTACTTTACCGCTAACGATTTCTCACCGCGGTGTCAATGGCGCAAATGGCGTGCAAAATACCATTCCCGCGATGGCAGACACGTTAAAAGAAAAACCCGACTATATCGAAATGGATATTCACGAAACCGCAGATCAACAATTTGTCGTGATGCACGATGAGAATTTATCTGCATTGGCCGGAGTAAATAAAACGCCCCACGAATTGACCTTGGCACAGCTCACAGCGCTAACAGTCCAGGAAAATGGCCACAAAGCCAAAATTGCTAGCTTTGATGATTACCTGTCTTATGCCAATCAACACAAGCAAAAATTATTAATTGAAATTAAAACAACACCCCACGACTCACCAGTAATGCTAAAAAATTTTATAAAAAAATACCAAGCAACGATTTTAAAAAATCAGCATCGCATTCATTCACTGGATTATCGCGTCATTACCGGTTTAAAAGCCCAAGCGCCCAATCTATTTGTTAGCTTTATTTTGCCTTATAACTTTGTCTATCCCAATACCAAAGCCAATGCGTATACCATGGAGCAGACAACGTTAGATAACAACTTCATCATGCGCGCCCAAGCTTGGAAAAAACAAGTTTACATTTGGACTGTCAATAACAGCACTGAAATGGATAGCCTCTTTTTCATGGATGTCGACGGGATTATTACAGATGACCTTTCCACTCTAAACGCAGAAATCCGTTCCTTTAAAGACAGCCCATCTTATGCCGATCGCTTGCTTTTATATGTCACGCAGCTTGCAAGTTGGAACAATCAAGAAAACTAAAAACAAGCCAAATTCTACTGCCAAAAAATTGCCGCGATTCTGACAAAAACTAGTGATAGTCTGGGATTTTCTAATAATTTTATCCTTTTTTGATAGTGCAAAAGACCTGCCAAATATTAGCAATGACACTAATATTTAGCAGGTCTTTATTTTATTGCCTGTAAATGAAATAAGGTTTTGGGGTATTACCTTAAGTGTTCGTTTTTCATAAATCACTTTCCGCGAAAGCGCTGAATGGCATGATGCAAATCATACAGTTTATCAACAGCAACTTCGCCTAATTCCTCATACAACCCCATATACAAAACATCCACAACAGCCAACTGTGAAATTCGGGTGGCCATATTTGCTACTCGAAAATATTCTTCTAAAACTGGTGTGGATAATTTAATATCTGCCAGCTTTGCTAATTTTGAATTTTGTAAAGTTGTAATTGCGATCACTGTGGCACCTTTTTCTTTGGCCAGCGTTACTAATTGCACCACTTCAGCTGTCTTTCCCGTAGTTGAAATAACTAAGAAAATATCTTCGGCTGTTAAATTCAATACTAAGGCCAACATCTGGTGGAAATCGCGATTAAAACTGGCTGTAACACCTAGTTTACTAACCTTGTGGGCGAAATCTTCGGCTACTACCGCAGACGCCCCCACGCCATAAACTGTCACTTTTTGTTTATCCTTTAATAAAGTAATTGCTTTTGCTACTTCTTTTAAATCGAGTGTATTCACTAATTGCTGAACTGCCAATTGATCTAATGCCATGGTGTTAAAAAAGACGTCATTTATCGATAACTTTTCATGTTTTTCTTTTTTTACAATATTAAATTCATTTTTACTATTACTAAATAATTCTTGGCTTAGCGCTACTTTAAAATCGCGAAACCCTTTCACTCCAATCGCCTTGCAAAAACGAACGACACTAGCCTCGCTAACCGCCGCCCCGGTTGCAAATTCTTTAATTGTCATCCTGGTTACCCGTTCAGCATCCTGCAAGACAAAATCAGCAATTTGACTTTCAATTTCCGAAAAATTTTCTTGTTTTTTTAGCGCTGGGAGTAAAAACATTTCTTCACCTCAAATTAGTTTTCTAAGCTTGTTACAAATTTTTTTGTAATTACTTCTGGTCGTGTAATTGCTGTTCCAATTACAACAGAATAAGCACCAGCTTTATATGCTGCTTTTAAGTCATTCACAGAAGTAATATGTCCTTCTGCAATAATTGGCACTGTAATTTTTTCTACCAATTCACAAATCAGATCAGGGTTAAACGTGGTATTATTTTTTGTTTCCTCTGTATAGCCTGCTAAAGTAGTTGATACGAGATCTGCACCACAATTTTCAGCATATACTCCACTTTCGACACTATCACAGTCAGCCATTACAATGATCTCTGGATATTGTTCATGAACCTTCGCAATAATATCAACCAATTTTTCACCATTGGGTCGTGGCCGCTTCGTACCATCTAGTGCGACGATATCTGCACCAGCTTGAATAATAGCTTCACAACTCGCAAAAGTCGGAGTGATATAAACATCGTAGCCTTCAAACCACTGTTTGTAAATACCTATCATTGGTAGTTTTACTTCTGTCTTAATTGCTGCAATATTTTCCGGTTCGGTCGCTCGTATTCCCACAGCACCACCTACTGCAGCGGCATTGGCAAAAGCAGCCATAATATCTTTGCCATACATTGGCCAGCCTTTACGTGCCTGACATGAAACAATCACACCATTTTTAATTTGTGCCATAACTTCTTTTTTCATCTGCATTCTCCCATTTGTCTATAAAATTCCCGTTAATTTTCCAAGTAAGCCAATTACAAAGCAGGCTAACATCAACCAATAAATTGCTTTTTTATTCTTCATTAAGGCCCAATAAAAAATAAGCGTGATGATTAATGGTAAAAGACCTGGAAAAATTTGATTAATTAAATCCTGCAAGACAATTTCTTTACCGGCATTGTCCCATTGAGCAGTCAGTTCGATTTTGACAAAATTAACGACCATCGAGCCTGTAACCATCATCCCCACGATGGTCGCTCCTTGAACAAAGTTTTTAATTAAATCTGAATTTTTCATCTTGGCAATTAATTTAACCCCAAATTTATATCCCCAAAATACACCTAGATAACGCGTGGCAACATTTAGAAAAATATTAGGAACGATAAAAATTATTGGTCCCAAAATGTTCCCGTTTAGAGCTAACCCAGCCCCCACAGCAGCAAAAATTGTCATAAATGTTGCTTTAAAAACAGAGTCGCCAATTCCAGATAAAGGACCCATTAAGGCCGTTTTTGTTGATGAAATCGTTTCGTCTGTAATTGGTTTTCCTAACGCTTTTTGTTCTTCTAAGGCAATTGAAACCCCCATAACGATATTGGTGGTATACGGGTGGCAATTAAAGAATTCATTATGTCGTTGTAGTGCTTTTTGGTACTCGGTTTCGTCTTTATATAATTTTTGCAAAACTGGAATCATGGCATAATCAAAGCCTAAACTGATGTAACGCTCGTAATTGATCGTCGCCATACTGAAAAAAGAACGGGCAAAAACGCGCCATAAATCTTTTTTAGCCAAGAGATTGTAATCTGTTGGCCCTTCTTCTGTTGGTAAATTTTGTGCCGTTTGATTCTCTCCTTTTCTCAAAGCCCCAGCCCCCGCTGCAACACCGGCTCCCAATAAGGAAACAGCCAACACATCTAATTTCAAATAGACAGATAAAACAAAACCAATTAAAAAGAACGGCCAAAACTTTTTGAAATCCATCATTTTTAATAGCATGGCCATCCCAATTGCCGGTAAAAGACCAGATGCAATCGTTAATCCACCTGAAACCCAAACTGGTAAAGCATCATTAATTTGTTTTACAAACTCGCTACCAAATTGAATGGCCATAAAAGAGGCCACGAAAAACACACTAAAGAAAACGAGCACGCCAGCCAAATGTAATTTTTCTAGCGTTTTTGTTTTGCCTTCTTTAATTGCAGAATCAGCCTTATGAACCAAGAAAATATTAATGTTCCAAGCTAACATGATTAAAAATTGCGCTAAAATCCCAATTGGTAGTGCCAAAGAAATACCAAGAGCTGGTGAGCCAGCTTGGATGGCGTAAATCGTACCAATAATACCGGCAATTTGTGCATTAGGTGGCACAGATCCCCCAATTGGTAAAACTCCCATAAACATCAATTCAACACTTGCTCCCACTTGCAGACCAGTTTGTAAGTCACCCATGACTAACCCAATCAATGGACCGGCAAAAATAGGTCGTGAAATCATCCAATAGCCATAACCATAATTTTCTGTAATTAAAATTGCGACAAAAATACTCAACAAGATCCCGCTGAATAAAGTCATTATTCTCCCCCTATGCTAATTAAACTTCCCCGTCAAAATTTTGTATTTCTTAAACTTAAATCACACTACTAAGCTCAATTGATTTGTCTCCAGGCGCTGTTCTTACGTCTAATTTCACACCTGCGTGGGCTAATTCTTTAAAAACGGCAACATCTCTTTCATCAACATATACTGTTTTAGTAATCTCTTTTTTGCCTTCTTTAAAGTACATGCCCCCAACATTGATACTGTCAAAATAAATTCCTGCTTTTACTAACTCATAAATAATTGCCGGATCTTTAATAACCAGAAATGATTTCAAGCCATTATCGTTTGAAAAATATGCAATTCCTTCAGCTACAGTAAGTAATTTAAAGCCTTTTCCTTCTGGTACAGCCATTTCCAGTAACATTTTTTGCATCTCATCATTTGCTGCTTGATCATCAATTACCACAATCTCGTCACAAGGATAAGCAACAGACCATGAATAAGCCACTTGTCCATGAATTAGCCGTTCATCGATTCTTGTTAAATTAATACTCATTCTTTTTTCCTCTTTTCTTTTATAAGTTAAACTCTTGAATCATTGGCGTCGTTTCGAAAATTAAATCGCTTGCATTTTTTTGTACATCTAAACAGCTGGATAAAATCAAAGCCAAATGATACCCCATAATCAATTGACTGCCATTTAATTGTTGCTGTTTACTAACTAATGCTGCTGCTTTTGCTGGTGTCCCTCCTTTTATGTCTGCCAAAAATAAAATTTGAGTGTAATCCTCATTCAATTGCTGACAAAAAGCAGTCAATTTTTCAATATAGTCTGTACTATTTTCTTCTGGTTGTAACGGTACTGCAAAAAGGTTCTCCTGTTTTCCCAAAATCATTTCCGCTGACTGTTGCATACCGGTGCATCCAGCCCCATGGCCTACCAATACAATTGCACGCATTTTATCTTCCTTTCTCATATTTAAATCGATTACATTTTTTAGCGATTTATTTCTTGCTATGCTTGCATCATACAATATCAGAAATTTAGTTTCAATATATTTTTAAAAAATAAATAAATTTAATTTCAAAATATGTTTTATTTACACCGCAAAAAAAAAGAGCAGAAAATATTCCACTCTTTTTCTAGCACTATTCTAAAGCTTTTCTCGTCGCGCTTTTTCCATTTTACGTAATTTGTGATGCGCTTTTTTGGAACCCCGTGTTAAATCTCGTTTGAATTTTTCTTCGTGAAAATCGTGAAACAAACTTTCAACGTCATAATCAAGGGGATATAGTTTTTCCGCTGCCATTTCCAGATGCAAGCGCCGCAGCGGGACTGAAAAGAATTCGTTATTCGAATACAAAATTCCTTCTTCACCATCTGCTTCATAAAACAATGCGGTCACATTTTCTGGTGCAACGACCCGATCACCTTTTTGAAATTGTGGCAATTTCGCCCGTGATGCATTGCCTTGGCTAATATTTTTGAATTCTCGCTTTTTCCCTCCATATTCTTTTTGCTGCAATAATTGACGACTGCGATCAATCACGTCTTTTTGCAGCTGCATTTTTTCTGCAATCCAAAAGGCGTTACTGCTGCCCACAGCATTCATCAAAAGTTGATATTTAGGCGTTAAGGTTTTCGCATCAAAAGCCATCGCTGCTGTTTTAAAATCTTCATGAGCTAAGGCAAAATCTTTAATTTCGCCATAATGGGTGGTCGCCACTACCAGTGCGCCATTTTGATACATCTGCTCCATAATCGCAATGCCTAGCGCTGCACCTTCATTGGGCTCTGTTCCGCTACCAATTTCATCGAGTAAAACCAAAGTCTGACGTTTGGTGTGGCGTAAAATTTCGGCGATATTTTGCATATGACCCGAAAATGTACTCAAAGCGTTCTCCATATCTTGTTGATCGCCAATATCAATTAAGATCTCTTTGAAAATCGCGATGTTGCTATTGCCATCATGATGAACCAACACGCCAAAAGCTGTTAGTAGACACGTTAATGCCAGCGTTTTTAACACCACCGTTTTTCCCCCTGCATTGGGACCGGTAATAATCAGCCCTCTGGCATCTTTGCCTAATGAAACCGATAATGGTACGGCGTTTTTGCCTAATAAAGGATGGGTGACATTTGATACATGTAAAATTTCTTCATCGTTGACGGCGATTTTCACGCCATCAATACTGCGGGAATATTTGGCCCGGGCAAAAATAATATCTAGTTCCACCACAATTTCTAAACTATAAGAAATTTTATCTTGGGACGCTGCCAATAAGCCGGTCAAATACGCCAAAAGCTGATAAACTTCTGCGACTTCTTCTGCTTGTGCCAAAATTAATTTTTCATTCAGACGAGCAATATTACTAGGTTCCACAAAAACCGTCGTCCCTTTATTGGAGCGTTCAATAATCGTACCGGCAATTTTATTTTGAAACTCTGCTTTGACTGGTAATGTGTACCGCTCGCCTTTTTTCAAAATTAAGCGTTCTTGTAAATATTTTTGCGTGGTACCATTGCGCAAATATTTTTGTAAGGCCGTCTCGATTTCTCCTTCAATTTTTTGCACTTGATTGCGGGCTTTGCGTAATTGGCGGCTACTGTCGCTATTTAAGCGCGTGCCGTTGACCATTCCCGTAATTTCTCTGGTAATTTCGGTAAAATCCCCCAGCTGCTGACTGTAAGCAAAAAGATTCGGCACTTGATAGGAATTTTTTTGTAATAATTTTTGAATCAGTTGAAAGGAGCGTAAAAAGTCGCTGTATTCTGTTAGCTCACTTGGCTCTAAAATTTGCCCCTTTGAAACTTTTTGCGTTAAATGACCGATTTGCGTCAAACCCATCAAAGGAATATGCTGACCAGAAGCTAGAATTGTCATAGCCTCTTGTGTTTCCTCTAACCAATTGCGTACAGTGCGGATTTGTGTGGCAGGATCTCTTTTTAAAATGGTTTCTTTCCCTTTATCACTAATCGCCGTCTGGCTGATTAAAGTTCGAATTTTGGTAAATTCCGTTTCAGTTAATACGTTTTTCATTTGAATTCCTTTCTTGCTTAGACCCTATTCTAAACGCAAAAAAGCCTCGTTAGAATGATGATAGAAAAGCTGTACAAACGCGTTTAACTTCCAAGCGATAAGACAGAATTTCATTAAATTGTTTCCCAAATTTCTTGAAATTTAGCTTATTGCCGTAGGAAGTTCGTTGGTAAAGCTAGACATATAGAAAAGCTGTACAAACTTGCTCAGGCTGCAAAAAATAAGAACGGGATTTTTGAAAATTGCTCTTCAAATTTTTAAAAATTTCGACTTATTTCTTGGCGGACTAGTTTGTAAAGCTAGACACATAGAAAAGCTATCTGCACGCGATCAGCTCGCTCGCAATAAGACAGCAATCTTGATAAATTGCTCTTCAAATTTCTCAAGATTTTGACTTATTGTCACTGCGAGTTCGTGCATAAAGCTAGACAAAAAAAAAGACGATAGTTTCCCTATCGTCTTTAAAATCTTGCGCTTACGAATAGGCATCTAGAGCATCACAAATAAACCTTTTGTTTACTTGTTTTTAAATTGCTGATTAGATACCTGTTACACTCACAAATAGCCCTCTTTTTCTTCTAACGAGTTATTGATTACTATTTCAGTATAAAAGAGACCGCCAAAAGTTGCAAGGTGGAAGATAAAAGTTGTCCTTGCTACGATTCAAATAAAAGCCCAGGCAAAAAGTGAAAGCAACTTCAGAATTGCCTTTGTTCATAATCGATTATGTTAGTGTCTGTAAAAAGAAAAACCCACCAAAACAAATAACTGCTAATAGGAAAAAAACCAGTAGACCTTTTGTCTTTTTTGAAATGAGCATCTGAATAATTTTAATCACAACACTGATTCCCATAACTAAACAGGAAATAGTAGGTATACTTAACCAATCCGCCACATGAATCCTTCTTTCTTGCGTAATACATATTACGAATTGCGTATATATGACAGCTGTAATAAAAACCATTATAACTCATAAATTAAGGAATTATCTTCCCACATTTACTTTTATAGGCAACAAAAAAACGTCTGTTAATGGCGTAACAGACGTTTTTCAGACCAAAGTAATGACTACGGCATCGTATCTTACTTCGATAAGAATGATTTCTAGTAAAATATACTTGGTTTTTTTCGGGATGTCAATGAAATGCGGGTGAGTTTATGCTGAGAAAAGCCCATAAGATCGGGATTTCTTACTCCTTTTCGATTATTTTTTCTAGGATAAAAAACAACGTTAAAAAAGTTTATTAAACTAAAAAGAAGCCTATTTAGCTTGCCTAGTCCTCTTTAACTGCCAAAAAATTCCGACTAATTTTCTTTAAAAGAACTGAAAATAAAAGACTGGCAAAAATAAAAAAAGAAATAGGCAGACATAAAAGAGTTCCATTACAAAAAATTATCTTTTTTCTCTGATTCTTTAAGCCCTTCTTCAATTTAAGTTTCATCATCTATAAATATTCATAACTATTTTGCTGTGTTAAAATTTAGTTATCAATCTTTTTAGGAGGAAAAAGATGGAAGACACAGCTTTGTTATTAAGAAAACTGAATGATCGCAAAGAATTCCTCACTGAAAACACGATAGATTATTTATTACATCAATCACAACTGATTAAAAAGCTGACAAAAGATTATGAACCAACTGCTCTTTTTAATATTTTTCGCTTAGTAAGCCTTGCAGAAATTCCTTATGTAAATCGACTTTCCTATACACAAACCATTATTCATTTTATTGACAAGCATATAGCTACAACGGCGGGATTTTCCTACACTGGAAAGATTGAAGATATTGTCCCTTGCTACAACGCAATGCTATTGGAAGCGTATGTGCGCTTAGATAAAATTGACTCTCCAGAGGTTAAAAATGCTTTGGATTGGATAAAACAATATCAGCTTTTCCAACGCAATAAAGTAACAAAATGGCCCTATAAAGGAATATGTAAATTTGGCGGCTGTATGAAAAGCACGCCTTGTTACATTGGTATTGGAAAAACCGTCAGAGCGCTAATAACCTACTCTGAATTTACTAAAACAAAAGATGATAAAGTCGAGCAATTAATCGAGCAAGGTATTGCCTACATGTTAAAGCATCATATGTATCAACGATTATCAAATAGTCAGCCAATCAGTAAACATATTACGGAATTAATGTTTCCACAAGCTTATATGCTTTCTTTGACCGATTTAGTTTATATCGCAAATAACCGTAATTTGTGGCCAGACCAGAGAACGAATGCACTAAAAGCGTTAGTTGCCAGTAAAATGATGCAACAAAGAAAATGGAAAATAGACTATATTTATAGCCACAAAGGATACAAAGCTTTTGAAACGAGGCGCACTGCTTCTTTGTGGATTGAATATATTTTTGACGATTGTCCTGTTTAAGAATAGAAAAACTTTTGTTCCATTAATTCCCTGCTGATAAAAAATAGAGGGGAGAATCAGTTTTCACTGGCTCTCCCCTCTATTTTTAAATCTTTTTTAATCCCGCTTTTAGGGGCTTAATAATACTTTTTATTTGGTTCCACTACTAAATAGCGGTAAGGTTCGTCCCCTTCAGAGTGAGTCTTTACGCTATCGTCATGACTTAAAGCAGAGTGAATTTGTTTACGTTCAAAAGCTGGCATCGGCTCTAAGAAAACCGGCCGTCCTGTTCGTTTCACTTTTTCTGCTGTCCGTTGTGCAAGACGTTCTAAAATAGCCTGACGTTTTTGGCGATAATCGCCGACATTGACTACAACCGAAAGTTTATTTTTCGCAACGCGGTGAATGAAAACTTGAGCCAAATACTGTAAAGCATTTAACATTTTACCGTGTTTGCCAATCAGAATCCCTTGTTTTTTCGTGTCCAAATGGAAGATAACCAACCCATTTTCCCGCTCTGTTTTGACTAAGGCAGGTGCATTTAATTCGTTGGTAATATTGGTTAGATAAAGCGCAAGTTGTGTTAAAGCTGCTTCGTCGTCTAAGTCAGATAAAATTTCTGCAGTTGTTGGCGTGATCTCTACAATTGTTTCTTCTGCAGCTGGTACTTCAGCTGTAACGACTGGTGTTTTGTCAGCGGCAACGAGTACGTCTTCAACGGTTTGGCTGACAGCTTCACTAATATCTTCTGCCACCGAAGGCTCAATTGAAACGCGGGCATTTTTCTTTCCCATTCCCAAAAAGCCTTTTTTGCCTTCATCTAAAATCTCAATTACAGCTTCGTCTTTTGAAATTCCTAATGCAGTTAAACCGGCTACTACTGCTTCACCACTGGTTGCTCCTTCATAAATCGGCATCAAGGTAACCCCCTTTTATTTTTTACGTTTTTTCTTATTCGGATTCATCGCACGTTCCAAAGCACGCTCCCGCGCTTTTTCTTGACGAAGTGCTTCTTCACGTTCTTTTCTAATCTTAAATGGATTGTTGATTAATAATGTTTGCACCACTTGGAATGCATTGGAAATTACCCAGTATAATGACAAACCACTGGCAAGTCCTAGCCCCATCATTAAAATCATCAATGGCATTGCAAAGTTCATAATTTTTAAGCTGGCATTTGCTTCTACTTGGCTCATACTTGAAAGATATGTGCTGGCAAAAGTAAATACCGCCGCTAAAATCGGTAAAATCAGATAGGGATCTTTTTCCCCTAAGTTCAACCATAAGAAATGACCTTGAGATAATTCTGGTACCCGTTGAATCGCTTGCCATAACGCCATCAAAATCGGCATTTGCACTAACAGCGGTAAACACCCCGCATAAGGATTGACGTTATTTTCAGCGTAAAGCTTTTGCGTTTCTTCTTTTAATTTTTGCTGCGTTTCCATATCTTTAGCAGCATATTGAGCTTGCAGCGCTTTGATTTTTGGTTGTAATTCTTGGGTTTTCCGCATACTTTTTGTTTGGAAATGCATCAATGGCATTAAAATAATCCGCACGACTAAAGTAAATAAAATAATCCCAATTCCGGCATTACCAAACGATAATGCTTTAATAGCGCGGGCAAAGTTCCAAACGATGTAACGATCCCAAATTCCAGTACTGTTGGCACTTACTTCTCCGGTGGCACCACAGGCTGACAAGAATACTACCAGTGCCAGCATGCCGCTTAAAAGCAGTGCTTTTTTGACATGTTTCTTTTTCACGAGGCATGATCCCTTCTAACGATTATTTAAATAATTTTTGCGAGTTTTAGTACATGTTTCAAATTTTGCAGCAATTCTTCACTATCTAATTCACTCACAGTTGGTCGAGCGATGATAATAAAATCAAGATTCGGATCAATCTGATCTTTTAGAGTATACAAACTAGCACGGATTTTCCGTTTCACACTATTGCGCATCACAGCATTGCCGACTTTTTTCCCCACCGAAATACCAACACGAAAATGGTCTTGTTCTTTCGGAAGTTTATAGACAACAAAACGGCGATTCGCACAAGAGCTGCCTTGCTCAAATACCCGCTGAAAATCTCGTTCTTTTTTGACACGATAGGCTTTTTTCATGACGTTTCCTTCACTTCTTCTAAAATCATTTGCTCATACCTTTCAATAATACCATAATTCCCCCCTAAACTTTACCCTAAAAAGAAAAGCTTTTCGAACTCGTTTTACTCGTCAGCAATAAGGCAGAATTTCAATAAATTGTTTTCCAAATTTCTTGAAATTTTGACTTATTGTCGCAGCGAGTTAGTTCGCAAAGCTGGATCAAAGAAAAGCGAAACAAACTTGTTCAGTACGCTAAAAATAAGCGCAGAATTTTCAGAAATTGTCTCTTCAAATTTTTGGAAATTTTGACTTATTTCTTAGCGGGCTAGTTTGTGCAGCTGGATCAAAGAAAAGCTGAAAGCGCTGGGTAACTCTTTGGAAAAATGTCGGAAATTTGGCTGCTGATGTTCTTTATCAGAATCAAATTTTTGAATTTTTCCCAAAGAGTTGGTGCTTGAAGCTGGATCAAAGAAAAGTTACGGGGACTCTTTTAGCTCGCAAGCAATAAAATAAAATCTTGCTAAATTGTTCTTCAAATTTCGCAAGATTTTGGTTTATTGCCGCCGCGAGTTTGTCACTGGGGTCAAATCTAAAACAAAAAAAAGCCACTCCAATTTCACCTGCCAAAACCTCTACCATGATGAGATTTTTTTACGTGATCTTGAAGTGACAACTTTATTTACTATGTTAGCCAACATAAAAAAAATACCACTGGCAACCAGTGGCTTAAGCTGACAATACTTTACGTCCTTTAAGACGGCGGCTAGCTAAGACGCGACGGCCGTTTTTAGTGCTCATACGTTTACGGAAACCGTGAACTTTTTGACGTTTACGTTTGTTTGGTTGGTAAGTTCTTTTCATTTATTTCCACCTCCGAGGTAATTCTCATATCCATCACTACAGACATACTTTGATAGTATAACGACTCCGATTGCTTTTTGTCAACTACAAAATCACGCTAAAACGGTAAAAAAGTTATCCACATTTCTTTATAAAGCCTGTTGATGGTTGTGAATTCACAAAAAATTTTTGAAAGTTAAATTAAAGTTTTGGAAATAATTATCCACACTTTCACACAGCTTAAAAACTTTTCCACAAGTAATTATTTTTCTGTGGATAGACGTTACAAAACGCTGTTACAATCCACTCTTTTATCCAAAAGACCTTGTGGAAACTTTTCAAAAACTCAAATTTGTCCACATTTTTTTTAGGCCTGTGGATTATTTTTATACCTGCTGTTAATTCACATTTTCATCTTCTTGTTTATTTGTGGAAAACTTGCTGAAAATAAATTTTTTTCTGCTTTTTGCTCTCTGCCTGTGGAAAACTTCTTTAAAAAGTGATAAATTAGGGATACCTCTTTTTGTCTGCTTCTTTTTAAATTGGCAGCAATCTAGAGTTCGTGAAATTTCACAAAGTGCCGCCGGATCCTCGTAATTTATTACTAGGTGTTTTTTGAGGCGCTCTTTTGCTTTTTAAGCCCGCTTGGGATGTCTTAACTATTATGAATATACGTAAATTAAAACGCAGGCCGTTTTATTGATTGGAAAAAATTAAGGAGGAAACTCATGTCATCATATGAAGCCTTGTGGCAAGAGGTGTTAAACAGCTTAAAAAATGACCTCAGCCCTGCCAGCTTTCAAGTTTGGGCAGAAAGTGCTAGTCCTCTTTCACTAAAAAACGATGAGCTTTTGATCAAAGTCCCAACTAAAGTTCACCGTGATTATTGGGAGAAAAATTTAGCACCACGGGTGTTAGAAAACAGCTATCGCCTTTATGGCAGAGAAATTATGCCGGCTTTTATCACAGAAGATGAAGTGCAAGAAGAAATGCCTCAAGCAAAAGAGGAAAAAGTGGAAGAAAAAGTGGATCGTTCCATTATGTTAAACCCAAAATACACCTTTGACACTTTTGTTATTGGGCAAGGCAACCAGATGGCTCACGCTGCCGCTCAAGTTGTCGCGGAAGAACCCGGTTCAATTTACAACCCGCTTTTCTTTTACGGCGGTGTTGGTTTAGGGAAAACCCACTTGATGCACGCAATTGGGTACGAATTGTTAAAATATCGCCCCAATGCCAAAATTAAATACGTTAGTAGTGAAAACTTCACCAATGACTTTATTACCTCGATTAAAAATCGTACCAGTGAAGAATTTCGCCACGAATACCGTAGTGTCGATTTATTGTTAGTCGACGATATCCAATTTTTGGAAAATAAAGTTGAAACGCAAAACGAATTTTTCTATACCTTTGAAGAGCTTTACAAAAACAACAAACAAATCGTCTTAACCAGTGACCGCTTGCCAAGTGAGATCCCGACTTTGCCGGAACGTTTGGTTTCCCGCTTTGCCTGGGGCTTATCTGTCGATATTACACCGCCAGATTTGGAGACGCGAATTGCGATTTTGCGAAAAAAAGCGGAAGCAGAGCGTTTGGAAATCCCAGATGATACCCTAAGTTATATCGCCGGTCAAATCGACTCCAACATTCGCGAATTAGAGGGTGCACTTTTGCGGGTGCAGGCCTATGCGACGATGAATAATGCGGAAATCAGCACCAGTCTAGCTGCCGAAGCATTGAAATCTTTAAAGAGCAATGGCGGCGTTGCCCAAATTTCCATTTTGCAGATCCAAGAAGAAGTTGCAAAATACTATCACATTTCAATTAAAGACTTAAAAGGGAAAAAACGGGTAAAAAGTATCGTCGTTCCGCGGCAAATCGCCATGTATTTATCCCGGGAGCTGACTGATAACTCTTTACCAAAAATCGGCGCTGAATTTGGCGGCAAAGATCACACGACCGTCATCCACGCCCACGAAAAAATTCAGCAATTATTAGACAATGATCTGACAACACAAACTGAAGTTTCAGAAATTAAAAATTTATTATTAAAATAAGCATGTGGATAAATTTTGACGTTTTCCATTTTTTATCCACAAGTTATACACAGTGGAAAACTCTTCCTGCGTCTTAGGTTTTGACACTTATCCACTGCTTCAACAGGCCCTACTACTACTACTATCTTTTTACTCTTAAATATAAAGGCATCCGCCTTCTTTTAACTTTGAAAAAAATGCTATAATCAGCATGAGTCATTTTTAGTTTTTAGCGGTAGTAAGCTAGGGAAAATTATTAAAAAAAGTAAAACAACATCAGCTACATTTTTCTAATTGCAATTATTTGTAAAAAGCGAAATATTTAAGTTTTGCAGTTTGTGGTGTTTAAACCTATTTTCCACCTGATAAAAAATTGTTACACATTAAAAAGATTGGAGTGCCATCTATGAAAGTCACAATGAATCGTTCTGCCTTTATGCAGGAATTACAAACTGTCCAACGGGCGATTTCTTCTAAAACTACTATCCCAATTTTAACGGGGGTAAAAATTGTTTTAACAGAACGCGGTTTAACCTTAACTGGGAGCAATGCCGATATTTCCATCGAGACATTTTTAGCCGTTGACAATGAAAAAGCGCAAATGCTGGTGGAATCAGCTGGTTCTATCGTGTTACAAGCACGCTTTTTTAGCGAAATTATCCGCCGCTTGCCAGAAGATACTTTCACGATGGAAGTTGTGGAAAATGAACAAGTTGCCATCACTTCTGGAAAAGCTAACTTTATGGTAAATGGCTTGGATGCAGATAACTACCCACATTTGCCAGTGGTAGAAAGTCGCGATCAATTAAAATTATCTGCACAAACCTTAAATCAATTAATTAGTGAAACTGTTTTTGCTGTTTCTGCCCATGAAAGTCGCCCAATTTTAACCGGGGTTCACTTTGTGTTAGAAAACAAGCAACTATTGGTAGTCGCAACCGACTCACACCGCTTGAGCCAACGGGTTATACCTTTGGAACAAGAAGCAGAGGATTTCAATATCGTTGTTCCCGGCAAGAGTTTGATTGAATTATCTCGTTCTTTAGCAGATGATGAAGAAGAAATTGCGATTAGCATTATGGAAAATCAAGTCTTGTTCCAAACTGAAAATATGCTGTTTTATTCTCGCTTACTGGAAGGAAATTACCCTGATACCAATCGGTTAATTCCAAGTCAATTCAATACTGAAATCGAATTTAGCGTGCCGAATTTCTTAGCGGCAATTGAACGGGCCTCTTTGCTTTCTCATGAAGGTCGGAACAATATTGTGCGCCTTTCAATTAAAGAAGATGCCGTGATGCTTTACGGTAATTCTCCTGAAGTCGGAAAAGTAGAAGAAGCATTAAATTATGAAAAAGTTAGTGGCGATCCGTTGGAAATTTCCTTCAATCCTGACTACATGAAAGCGGCATTGCGAGCTTTTGGCGATATGAGTATTACCATTCGCTTTATTTCAGCTATTCGTCCTTTCACATTGGAACCTACAGCTGGCCAAGCCAACTTTATCCAATTGATTACCCCAGTGCGAACCAATTAATTGCTAAAAATTAAATTTTGAAACGATAAACTGCCAAAAAGTACCCTCCTTAGTAAAAATAAAGTTTATTTTTGCTAAGAAGGGGAAATTTATTTGGCAGTTTTTTTGTTATGGAAAAATTTGAGAAACAATTTCTGAAAATTCTGCGCTTATTTTTAGCGAGCTACGCAAGTTTGTTTCGCTTTTCTGTCTGAAAAGGCTTGCAAATTTTTTTTTACTGTGCTAGATTATGTCTAAGGATTGTTACTGTTTGGCAGGCAAAACCGGAATTTACCGCAAGTATCAAGGGGGAAATTCTAGGTTTTTTTATTTTGTCTGGAAATGAAGCAGACGCAGGGAGTGGGAAGCGTGGTAATTGAAAAAATTCTAAATAACAACATCGTCATGTCCCGCAATGAAGCTGGTGAAGAGGTCATTTATATGGGACGCGGTCTGGCTTTTGGTAGAAAAGTCGGGGATGTGATTGACGCTGGTGTGATTGAAAAAGAATTTATTTTGAAAGATTCGCTAACTTCTGGTCAATTTCAACAATTGTTTGCTGATATTCCATTAGAGGAAGTAGATTTAGTCAAGCAGATCGTCGACAATGCAGAGGAAAAATTGCAGCAAGAATTGTCGTCAAATATTTATCTGACGCTAACCGATCATATTCACTACGCATTGGAGCGTTGCAAAGAAGGAATTGAAATTCCCAATCCGCTTTTATTTGAAACCCGCAAATTTTATCCTAAAGAATTTGCCTTAGCCCAAGATGCGATCACTTTAATTAACGAAAAACTGCACGTGACTCTGCCGGAGTCAGAGGCGGGGTTTATCGCTTTTCACATCGTCAATAGTGAACAGCTGAATGCCGACGGCTCGATGCAACAAACGATGCAGGCAACAGAAATTGTGCGGGATATATTGCAGATTATCAGTCGTTTTTATGGTGTGGTTTTCCGCCAAGATTCCCTAAGTTATCAGCGGATCGTCACTCATTTACAATATTTTGCCCAGCGCTATTTAAAAGATGAATTAAAAGAAGAGCCCGATGAATTTCTTTTTGCTTTAATTCAGTCTAAATACCCTAAAGCTTTTCAAACGGTGCAGCGTATCAATGATTATTTAGTTAAAACGTATCAAAAACCCCTGGGAGAATCTGAGATGATTTATTTGACGATTCACATTCAGCGGGTGGTTTCAGAGGAATAAACATTCAATCAATAACGGATTGTTACTGTACGGCAGGCAAAACCCAGATTGAAAAGACAAAGATACCAGATGATTTATTTTATTTGGGATCATGTTTTTTCTATCTGGGTTTTTTATTTTTTTTAAAACAAATTGAAAATGACAAGGAGAGAAAAAAATGAGTAGTAATGAAGAAATTGCAAAACGCGTCTTAGAAGCTGTTGGGGGCAAGGAAAATGTGAATAGTGTGGTACATTGTGCCACCCGCTTGCGCTTTAAATTAAAAGATGAAGGCGTTGCGGACACGCAGCGTTTAAGTCAAGATGACGATGTTATTCAAGTGGTACAAAAGGGTGGGCAATATCAAGTCGTTATCGGCAGTCACGTTGGTGATGTTTACCGAGAATTAAACGGTATCGCTGATTTTAATAATGAAAAAGAGGCCGCACAGGAAAAAAGTGGCAATATTTTTGACCGTTTAATTGATATTATTTCTTCTATTTTCACCCCATTTTTAGGAGCAATGGCTGGAGCTGGGGTATTAAAAGGCTTTTTGACTTTGGCTTTGACTTTAAATTGGGTGAGCGATACTTCTGGTGTTTACGTCGTTTTATGGGCGATTGCTGATGGTTTATTTACGTACTTGCCAGTGATGTTGGCTTTTACGGCGGCTAAAAAATTCCGTACCAATGAATTTTTGGCAGCAGCACTAGCAATGGCATTGGTGCACCCTTCCATTACTGCTTTAGCAGGGCAAACGTTAAGTTTTCTAGGCCTGCCGGTTATTATCGGAGCAAGTGCTTATACTTCTTCTGTTATTCCAATTATTTTAGCTGTCTTTTTACAAAGTTATGTTGAAAGATTCTTTAAAAAAGTTATTCCGAGTTTCTTACAAACCATTGTTGTGCCACTGGCTATCTTTTTAGTGATGGCACCCTTAACTTTTATTGCAGTGGGTCCTTTGGGTACGATTTTAGGGAACGCATTAGGTAGCGGTTATGACGCGATTTACAGTTTTAGTCCAATTATCGCCGGTGCTGTGATGGGTGGTTTGTGGCAAGTCTTTGTAATGTTCGGGATGCATTGGGGCTTTGTACCGATTATGATGCTGAATTTAAATCAAGTAGGTTTTGACACGATGACACCGATGCTATTACCAGCTGTTTTAGCACAAGGTGGTGCAGCCTTAGCAGTTTTCTTTATGACCAAAAATGTGAAGTTAAAAGGATTGGCATTATCTTCTACCATCACATCATTTTTCGGTATTACAGAACCAACTGTTTACGGGGTTAACTTACCGCTTAAAAAACCTTTTATTGCAGCTTGTATCAGTGGGGCTGTTGGGGGAGCATTTATCGGCTTTTTCCAAGTCAAAAATTACGTTTTTGGTTTAATTAGTTTGCTTAGTTTGCCAGGTTTTATTCCCCAAGACACGAAAGCTATCACAGGTTTAATGATGGCAGCTATTGGTACTGGGATTGCCTTTGTTTTAGGCTTTGTTTTAACATTTGTCTTGCGTTTTGACGATCAAGTGGAAGTAAAACAACTAGCTGCGGCTGATAAAGCAGATACAGTCACTCCAGTGGCACAAGAATTAGCAAGTGGTCATACGATTATGTTAGCAAGTCCTTTGAATGGTGAAGTTTTACCTTTGACCCAAGTAAAAGATCAAGTTTTTTCTTCTGGTGCACTTGGAAAAGGTGTTGCCATTGAACCAACGGAAGGAAAGTTGTATGCGCCAGCCGACGGAACTGTCACAACACTATTTCCAACTGGGCACGCAGTAGGAATTACCACAGATGAAGGTGCTGAAGTTTTAATGCATATCGGCATGGATACTGTCGAATTAGATGGCAAAGGATTTACGATTAAAGTACAACAAGACGATCAAGTCAAAAAAGGAGATTTATTAGTAGAATTTGATTTAGCTACAATTAAAGCGGCTGGCTTATCTACGATCACACCGATTGTGATCACCAATACGAATAGCTTTATGGACGTTTTGGATATGGATCAAAAAGAAGTCATTCACGGGGAAGATTTTTTAACTGTGGTAAAATAAAAATAACAAATCATTCAACAAACAAGGAGGAAAATCATGACAAAATCAGTATTCAAAGAAGGTTTCTTATGGGGCGGCGCAACAGCGGCCAATCAATTAGAAGGAGCTTATCAAGCAGATGGCAAAGGCTTATCAGTAGCCGATGCCATGCCTGGTGGAAAACAACGCTGGTCTATTTTAGCCGGTGCAGAATTTGACTGGGAAATTGATGAAAGTAACTATATTTATCCCAATCATACAGGGATTGATCATTACCATCGTTTCAAAGAAGATATTGCTCTTTTTGCCAAAATGGGTTTCAAATGCTATCGCTTTTCGATTGCGTGGTCCCGCATTTTTCCAAATGGCGATGAAACTGCACCAAATGAAGCCGGCCTGCGTTTTTACGATGAATTAATTGACGAGTGCTTAAAATATGATATTGAACCTGTCGTGACAATTTCTCATTATGAAATGCCACTGCACTTGGCTAAAAAATATGGTGGTTGGAAAAATCGTGAATTAATCGCTTTTTACGAAAATTTTGCGACGGTGGTTTTAAACCGCTACTACCAAAAAGTAAAATATTGGATGACCTTTAACGAAATCAACTCTCCTTTTGAACTACCTGCTTTGAGTATGGGGATGGTCAAAAGTAATGGCGGTGGTGATTGGCAAAATATTTTCCAAGCGTGGCATCATCAATTTGTAGCTAGTGCCAAAGCAGTTAAAATTGGGCATGACTTAGATCCTCATTTGCAAATCGGTTGTATGATTATTTATGGGACAAGCTATAGTTATGATGCTAATCCCATCAATCAAGTGGCAACCATGATCCAAAATCAAGAGTTCAACTATTTTTGCGCGGATGTTCAAGTTAGAGGGCAATACCCGGCTTATGTAAAACGGATGTTTGAAAAATATAACGTGCAGCCGCTAGAAATGAAAGCAGATGATCTAGCTTTAATTGCCGCCCATACAGTCGACTACATTGGCTTTAGTTACTATATGTCAACGGCGATTAACGAAACGACGACCGCTGAAAAAGTGCAAGGGAATATTCTGGGCGGCGTGAAAAATCCATTCTTAAAAGCGAGCGACTGGGGCTGGCAAATTGATCCAGACGGTTTGCGTATCGCGTTAAATGAATTGTACAACCGTTACGAAAAACCACTTTTCATCGTTGAAAACGGCTTAGGCGCATATGATGAAGTAGATGAGAATTTCTACGTTGCTGATGATTACCGCATCGATTACTTGCGCAAACATATTAAAGCAATGGGCCAAGCCGTGGCAGACGGTGTCGATTTAATGGGCTACACACCGTGGGGCTGTATTGATTTAGTCAGTGCCTCAACAGGCGAAATGAGCAAACGCTACGGCTTTATTTACGTGGACAAAGACGACCAGGGCCAAGGGACCTTCAATCGTTACGAGAAGAAATCTTTTGACTGGTACAAAAAAGTCATTGCCACAAATGGTGCCGATTTAGTCTAAAAAAATTGTAATGCAGACAACCAGAAAGCATCCATTCCTGAACTTTATCGGAATGGATGCTTTTTTTGTATTTTTGTACCGCTGATTTCAGCTTTTCTTTGATCCAGTTATAGGAACTAACTCGCTGCGACAATAAAGCAAAATCTTGCGAAATTTGAAGAACAATTTAGCAATATTTTATTTTATTGCTTGCAAGCTAAACGAGTTCCTATAACTTTTCTTTAGATCCAGCTTCAAGCACCAACTCTTTGGGAAAAATTCAAAAATTTGATTCTGATAAAGAACATCAGCATCCAAATTTTCGACATTTTTCCAAAGAGTTACCCAGCGCTTTCAGCTTTTCTTTGATCTAGCTGCACAAACTAGCCCGCTAAGAAATAAGTCAAAATTTCCAAAAATTTGAAGAGACAATTTCTGAAAATTCTGCGCTTATTTTTAACGGGCTATGCAAGTTTGTTTCGCTTTTCTTTGATCCAGCATTGCGAACTAACTCGCGGCGACAATAAGTCAAAATTTCAAGAAATTTGGAAAACAATTTATTGAAATTATGCCTTATTGCTGACGAGTAAAACGAGTTCGCAAAGCTTTTCTTTAGATCCAGCTTCAAGCACCAACTCTTCGGGAAAAATTCAAAAATTTGATTCTGATAAAAAACATCAGCATCCAAATTTTCGACATTTTTCCAAAGAGTTACCCAGCGCTTTCAGCTTTTCTTTTTGCAATAAAATGAAAAACAACTGTATTACTTTCAGAAACTGCGAAATCTTCTTAAAAGGGCATAAAATCGTTTTTGCGGGTTTTTTATCTTTTCGGATAAAAATTATCTAAAAAGATTAAAACTTCTTAGAAGTGAAAAAAACTGGGAAAAATTTGTTTTCTTCCTTAAAAAACGGTATAATAAACCTAACTGTGACTGGAGAAACGAGGGATGAAAATGAAAGCAAAAATCGCAATCACAGGAGACTACATGACCTTAGGACAAGTGCTAAAAGAAGTTAATGTGATTTCCAGTGGCGGACAAGCCAAATGGTATCTGGCTGAGAATACCGTTTTAGTTGACGGAGAGATTGAAAATCGCCGTGGCCGTAAGCTTTATCCAGGGATGATGGTAGAAATTCCCGACGAGGGGACTTTTTTTATGGCGCAAGCACAGGAAAAAGATAATGCGCCTGAATAATCTTTCTTTGCAGCACTTTCGCAATTATTCTGAGCTTGCGCTTCATTTTCCGCAAAATTTAACGATTTTTCTAGGAGAAAATGCGCAGGGAAAGACGAATATTTTGGAGAGTATTTACGTTTTAGCCATGACGCGAAGCCACCGGACCAATAATGAACAAGAGCTGATCGAATGGGGATCAGATTTTGCCAGCGTCAAAGGTGAGGTGCAAAAAAATCACAGTAAAGTGCCGTTAGAACTTTTGTTAACCAAAAAAGGCCGTAAGACCCGCATCAATCACATTGAGCAAAAAAAGTTGAGTAGTTATGTGGGTCAATTAAATGTGATTTTGTTTGCCCCAGAAGATTTGGCTTTGGTCAAAGGTAGTCCTGCTTTACGGCGAAAGTTCCTCGATATGGAAATTGGCCAGATTGATCCGATTTATTTATATGACCTCGTCCAGTACCAAAACGTTTTAAAGCAACGCAATCAATATTTAAAACAGCAAAAAAAAGTCGACATGCTTTATTTGAGCGTGTTAGACGATCAGCTGGTGGATTTTGGCAGCAAAGTTTTGTTAGCCCGCGCCAAGTTTGTCAAACGGCTAGAATATTGGGCTAATTTGTTGCATCAAAAAATCAGTCATGAAAAAGAGAATTTGACGCTAAGTTATGTCTCTACGATTGATTTTAGTTTAGAAGATGATTTAGAAGTGGTTAAGACGCGTTTTAAGTCTATCTTGGAGAAAAACCAAGCAAGAGAATTGCAGCGCTTGACGACGCTGTCAGGACCCCATCGTGACGATTTGAGTTTTGCGATTAATGAAATTGATGTGCAGACGTATGGCTCACAAGGACAGCAGCGCACAACAGCCTTAAGTGTTAAATTGGCAGAAATTGATTTGATGCAAGAAGAAACCGGTGAATACCCGATCTTGTTACTAGATGATGTAATGAGTGAATTAGATGATTCCCGACAGCTGCATCTTTTAGAGACAATTGAAGGCAAAGTTCAGACTTTTCTCACCACCACGACACTTGATCATGTCAAAAATAAAATGACCGTGACGCCAACCATTTTTTATGTGGAAAAAGGTCACTTAAGCACTACGAAATAGATTATAAAAGAAATGAGGATCCCCATAGATGACAGAAGAAGAAAAAAGCTTAATTGAGCGTGCCAAGGAATATGACGCCAGTCAGATTCAGGTCTTAGAAGGTTTAGAAGCGGTACGCAAACGTCCTGGGATGTATATCGGCTCTACTAGTTCAGAAGGTTTACACCACCTTGTCTGGGAAATCGTCGATAATTCCATTGATGAAGCCTTAGCGGGTTTTGCTACTAAAATTCAAGTTATCATTGAAGAGGACAATTCCATTACCGTAACCGATGATGGTCGCGGAATTCCGGTTGATATTCAAGCTAAAACTGGTCGTCCCGCAGTAGAAACTGTTTATACGATTTTACATGCCGGCGGTAAATTTGGCGGTGGCGGCTACAAAGTTTCCGGTGGTCTTCACGGTGTGGGGGCTTCTGTTGTTAACGCCCTTTCCACAAAATTGAGAGTCAAAGTTTACAAAGAAGGCAAAGTTTATTTCCAAGAATATCGTCGCGGTGCTGTTGTGGATGATTTGAAAGTCATTGATGAAACAGATAAGCACGGGACAGAAGTTCGCTTTTGGCCAGATCCAGAAATTTTTACTGAAACGACAGTCTTTAACTTTGATAAATTGGCGACCCGTGTGCGGGAATTGGCCTTTTTAAATCGCGGCTTGAGAATCTCCATTGAAGATCGTAGAGAAGAAAAACCGGTCTTAAAGGAATATCATTATGAAGGCGGGATTAAAAGCTATGTGGAGCATTTAGACAAAAATAAAACAGTCTTGTTCCCAGACCCAATTTATTTGGAAGACCAACAGCAAGATATTGCCGTTGAGGTTTCTTTGCAATATACAGATGGCTATCACATGAATATTTTAAGTTTTGCCAACAACATTCATACGTATGAAGGCGGAACCCATGAATCAGGTTTTAAAACAGCTTTAACCCGGGTTATTAATGATTATGCCCGCAAGCAAAAAATTATGAAAGACAACGATGACAATCTTTCCGGTGAAGATGTGCGGGAAGGTTTGACAGCAGTTATCTCGATTAAGCATCCAGATCCACAATTTGAAGGACAAACCAAAACGAAATTAGGTAACTCTGAAGTTAGAACGATTGTTGATCGTCTATTTTCAGAACACTTTATGAAATTCTTGATGGAAAATCCAACGGTCGGCCGTCAAATCGTCGACAAAGGGATGCTCGCTTCAAGAGCACGTCAAGCAGCTAAACGCGCCAGAGAAATGACACGACGCAAAGGTGCTTTAGAAATTAGTAACCTGCCAGGTAAATTAGCGGACTGTTCTTCTAATGATCCGGAACGTTGCGAATTATTTATCGTCGAAGGAGACTCTGCCGGCGGTTCAGCAAAACAAGGTCGTAACCGCGAATTTCAAGCGATTTTACCAATTCGCGGTAAAATCTTGAACGTGGAAAAAGCTTCCATGGATAAAATTTTGGCTAACGAAGAAATTCGTTCACTCTTTACAGCAATGGGTACTGGTTTTGGTGCTGATTTTGACGTATCAAAAGCTCGTTACCACAAATTAGTTATCATGACTGATGCCGATGTCGATGGTGCCCACATTCGGACGTTGCTATTGACCCTGTTTTATCGTTATATGCGTCCGATTGTGGAAGCAGGATACGTATATATCGCGCAACCACCGTTGTATGGTGTCAAACAAGGAAAAAATATCACCTATGTACAGCCAGGTAAAGATGCTGATGAACGTTTGCAACAAATTATGAACGAATTGCCAAAAACACCAAAACCAACCATTCAACGGTACAAAGGTTTGGGGGAAATGGATGACCATCAATTATGGGAAACCACGATGGACCCAGATAATCGTTTGATGTTGCGGGTTTCAGTGGACGATGCGATCGAAGCAGACCAAGTTTTTGAAATGTTAATGGGGGATCGCGTGGAACCACGCCGCGCCTTCATTGAAGAAAACGCCCACTATGTACAAAACTTGGATATTTAAAACTTGTTTTTTGAAATTCTTTTGAAATTATGATGAGGCCTTACATTTTTTGCAATCTAAAATGAGGTCGTCATGATCCATTTTATTTTGCCAAAGGTTAAAGCCAATCAATTATTTTTGCTAGAAAAGTCGAGTTTAAACAACAACAGCATTTTTATTTTAGCGCTGCTAAAGGCAGTCAAAGACCGCTGGTGTTGTTTAAACATCTCAGTTAGGAGTGAAACACTTGGAAGATAATAAAGCCCATATTCATGACGTCAATTTGAGTAGTGAAATGAAAAACTCATTTATCGATTACGCCATGAGTGTTATTGTAGCGCGGGCATTGCCAGACGTTCGGGATGGTTTAAAACCGGTTCACCGCCGGATTTTATATGGGATGAATGAATTAGGTGTAACAACAGACAAACCCCATAAAAAATCAGCCAGAATCGTCGGGGACGTTATGGGTAAATATCACCCCCACGGCGACTCTGCGATTTATGAGTCCATGGTACGGATGGCGCAACCATTTAGCTATCGTTATATGTTAGTAGACGGGCATGGTAACTTTGGTTCTGTCGATGGTGACGGGGCCGCTGCTATGCGGTATACCGAAGCTAGAATGAGTAAATTAGCTTTGGAAATGTTGCGAGACATCAATAAAGATACGGTTGATTTCACCAGCAACTACGATGATACCGAACGTGAACCAGAAGTTTTACCCGCAAGATTTCCTAATCTGTTAGTTAACGGAACTACTGGGATTGCTGTTGGGATGGCAACCAATATTCCACCTCATAATTTAAACGAAGTAACCGCAGCGATTAATTTATTAATGGAAAATCCGGAGGTGACAACCAATGAATTGATGGAAGTTTTACCCGGACCAGATTTCCCAACCGGTGGTTTAGTCATGGGTAAATCCGGTATTCGCCGTGCCTATGAAACAGGGAAAGGTTCCATTACCGTGCGCGGTCGCGTTGAAGTTATGGACATGCCAAACGGCAAAGAACGAATTTTAGTGACAGAATTGCCTTACATGGTCAATAAAGCGAAATTGATTGAACGTATCTCAGAGTTACATCGAGATAAACGAATTGAAGGCATCACGGATTTACGGGATGAATCAAGCCGTGAAGGGATGCGGATTGTCATTGACGTGCGCCGGGATGTTTCAGCTTCTGTTATTTTGAATAACCTTTACAAATTAACAGCGCTGCAATCTTCTTTTGGCTTTAACATGTTGGCTATTGAAAAAGGCGTACCAAAGATTTTAAGCTTAAAACGCATTTTGGAAAACTATGTGGAGCACCAACAAGAAGTGGTGACTCGCAGAACAGCCTTTGATAAAGCTAAAGCAGAAGCCCGTGCTCATATTTTAGAGGGCTTGCGGATCGCCTTAGATCACATTGATGAAATTATTGCGATCATTCGTAGATCCAATACCGATGATGAAGCTAAAAATACTTTAATGGCAAAATTCGAATTGTCCGACCGCCAAGCGCAAGCGATTTTAGATATGCGCTTACGTCGTTTAACCGGTTTGGAACGGGACAAAATCGAAAAAGAATACCAAGAACTATTGGCTCTAATTAAAGATTTAGCTGACATTTTAGCGCGTCCAGAACGCGTAAATGAAATCATTCAAACTGAATTAGGTGAATTAACCCAACGCTTTGGAGACAAACGCCGGACAGAACTTTTAGTCGGTGAAGTGCTAAGTTTAGAAGACGAAGACTTAATCGAAGAAGAAGAAGTTGTGATTACATTGACCAACAACGGTTATATCAAACGACTAGCCAACAGCGAATTTCGCGCGCAACGTCGTGGTGGCCGTGGCGTTCAGGGAATGGGTGTTCACGATGAAGACTTCGTGAAAACTTTAGTTTCTTGTTCAACTCATGATACATTGCTATTTTTCACCAATGCCGGTAAAGTTTACAAAGCCAAAGGATATGAAATTCCAGAATACGGCAGGACTGCAAAAGGAATTCCAGTTATCAACTTATTAGGTATTGATTCTGCCGAAAAAATTCAGACAATTATTGCAGTTAGTGGTCAAAGCGACAATAAATATTTGTTCTTTACGACCTTATTAGGGGTAGTAAAACGAACTTCTGTGGATGCCTTTAGCAATATTCGCAGTAACGGTTTAATTGCCATTAATTTAAAAGAAAACGATGAATTAGTCGATGTTTTAGAAACAAGCGGCGACGACACCATGATTATTGGTACCCATGCTGGTTATTCGGTTACCTTTAAAGAAGAAGCTGTCCGCGATATGGGACGAACGGCTTCAGGTGTTCGGGGGATTCGCTTAAGAGAAAATGATTTTGTCGTTGGCGTTTCAGTTATCACAGACGACAAAGAAGTATTAGTGATTACAGAAAACGGTTATGGCAAGCGCACAGCAGGCGCTGAGTACCCTGTCAAAGGTCGTGGGGGTAAAGGGATTAAAACTGCCAATATCACCCCTAAAAATGGTCCATTAGCTGGTTTAACGACAGTTGGTGGTGACGAAGATATTATGCTTGTAACCAATAAGGGTGTTATTATCCGCTTTAACGTTGCTTCTGTTTCACAAACCGGTCGCGCAACATTAGGTGTCCGCTTAATGAAACTAGAAAACGATGCGAAAGTAGTCACGATGGCTGCTGTGGAAGCAGAACCAGCAGAACCAGAAACAGAGTCAGTTGAAACGACGGAAACGTCAGATGCAACAATTGATGCTAAGGCAGATACAAATAGCCCAGCAACAAATGATGCAGGCGATGAAGATTCCGCTGAATAAAAAAATTCATTGCAACACCCCTCGCAAAAGAGAAAATTTTGCGAGGGGTGTTTTTTTACAATTAACGAGAAGGAAGAGATCAAAATTTAAGGAAATTTGAATAGCGGTGTATGGAAGGCTCGGCTTATTACTGGTGAGTTTGGCGAGTGCATTCAGCTTTTCTATAATCAAATGCGATTAAGAAAATGCAAATTGTGGAAAAAATTTTTTGAACGCATTTTTTAAAAGTTATCCACTGTGGAAAACTGATTTTTTTTATTTGTATTTAAAATTTTGAATCGTTTTTAGTAAAGACTGATACTGGTGCGATTGGTTGTAGTCTTATAGCAGGATAATGGGCTAAGCGAAAAAATCTGCTGAATTTTTTTGTCTAGATGAAATTGAACAAAAATAGCGTAGATAATAATGGAGACGTTGAAACAAGCTTAAGCTGCCAATAAAAAACTCTTGCGTAAATGACCTTTTTCCTGTATAATTCTACTTTGTGAGTAGTCTCAATGATACTCTCTCTGCTCTTAGGAAGCTAAGGGCCTAAAGTCCATAGGGAGGTGAAAAATCAATGGAAAACACGAAGTATGAAATCATGTACATCATTCGTCCAAACATTGATGAAGAAGCAAAAACTGCTTTGATCGAACGTTTTGATGCAATCTTAAAAGACAACGGCGCTGAAGTTGTTGAATCAAAAGATTGGGAAAAACGCCGTCTAGCGTATGAAATGAACGGATTCCGTGAAGGTATCTATCATATCGTCAAAGTTACTTCTCCATCAGATGCTGCAGCGATCAATGAATTTGACCGTTTAGCAAAGATCAACGACGGAATTTTGCGTCACATGATCGTTAAGGAAGAAGCTTAATATTGTTTCACGTGAAACAAATCTATGACGAGGAGATGAACCGGTTTGATTAACAATGTCGTTTTAGTCGGTAGATTAACAAAAGATCCTGATTTGCGCTACACAGGCAATGGTGCTGCAGTTGCGACTTTTACTCTAGCAGTAAATCGTAATTTCACGAACCAAAGCGGTGATCGCGAAGCAGATTTTATCAATTGTGTAATCTGGCGTAAACCAGCCGAAACTTTAGCAAATTATGCCCGCAAAGGAACGCTGCTAGGAGTTACTGGCCGCATTCAAACTCGGAATTATGAAAACCAACAAGGTCAACGTGTTTACGTGACTGAAGTGGTTGCTGAAAACTTCCAATTATTAGAATCACGTTCTGCCAATGAACAACGTCAACAAAGTGGCGGTAGTACTACCACGAATGGCGGCGGTGGTTTCAACAATAATTATGGTGGTGCCAGCCAACAAAACAATTTTAATCAAAACCAACCTTCTCAAAACAACGGAATGCCGAGTTTTGATCGCGACACTTCTGATCCATTCGGGTCTGACGCATCAACCATCGACATTTCAGACGATGATTTACCATTCTAAGCAATTGATAGGAGGGAAATAGGATGGCACAACAAAGAAGAGGCGGACGTAAACGTCGCAAAGTAGACTATATCGCAGCTAACCACATCGAACACATCGATTACAAAGATATCGAATTGTTAAAACGATTCATTTCAGAACGCGGTAAAATTTTACCACGTCGTGTAACTGGTACTGGCGCGAAAAACCAACGTAAATTAACCGTAGCGATCAAACGCGCACGGATTATGGGCTTACTACCTTTCGTAAGCGAAGACTAAAAATTATTTTAAGAGGTTGAAAGAAAAGTCATTTTGACGATTCTTTCAACCTCTTTTTTTGTCTAGCAAGAAAATATGAAATTTCATGAGAAAAATATTGATTTGACTGTCGCCTACTGTCTAGCTTCATACATAACCTTTTGGGTAGCAATCAATCAAAAGCTTGAGAAATTTGAGGAATTTTTATTGAAATTCAATATTATTTGGTGTGTAAGCAACGTTGCACAGTTTTTCATGCTAGCCAAAATAATTTAGCTTCTCCTATAAGCCTAGAAAAGGAATATTAGAAGTTAAAGTACTGGAAATTTTACTACGTGACAAATAAAATAGCTTATAAAATTAGTCCTTTTAATTTGCTTTATTTAATACTTGAGGAGAATCCTTTTAAGCTTATTCCCTACTTTCAGGCTGCTCCATTTGCAAACTTTGTTTTTTTATAGTTAGAGATTCAGTTACTTGAAATAGATAACTCAAAATTTGTAAAAGAAAATAATCTGTCCAATTTAAAAAAATTGGAAGTCAGGCAATAGAAAAAAAGCTCAAATTCATCTATTTATCCACAATCTTAAAAATAGCACAATCCAGTGTTGGATCGCTAAAAAACCGCAAGATAAACACAAAATACCAAAAAACTTATCCACAATGTGGAAAACTATTCTATTTGCTAATAACGAGAAAAATAAGTTTGTGTAAAGTAGCGCAAACTGATTATACAGCAGTTGAATACTTATGCATGGGATTTTGAAATGTTATTTAAAAAGAATGCATGGCCATTACTCTAATACGAATCTTATGAAAAAAATATCGGTAATGACTACTCTTTGCGCTAAATTATAAGTAAGGAGTAGCTAAAGTGAAAAAATGCTGAACTATTGCAAGAAGATAATAAGTTACTCCCAGAAGATAATCAAATGATAGTGTAACTAGTCATAGTGTCACTCTTGACAGTCAGCTACGTTCTTACGGTCTGTTTGTAATTTTAAAAATGTTTCATGTGAAACATTTTTAAAGGGGAAATGTAGTTCAGTCGCAATGTTTCACGTGAAACATTTGATTGCTGCGTATAAAAAGACTAAAAATCGCGCTATTATAGGATTTATGATAAAATGGAAGGTAGCAAAATGAAATGTTTGCTGGTTTTGTTAGAGAATATTTTTACGTCAGTCAAATTGTTTACGTGAGGTAACCGTCTTACTTTAAAGCAATAAGATAGGATGAAATGACGTTAAAATGAGGAGTAAACTATGAAAAAATACCCTTTTCTAAAAGTGATGGTGCTAGTTTTCATTGTAGAATTCATCTGTTTGGTGTTTAATCCTAATTTATGGGTGAACCTGATTCTTTTTGCTGCGATAAATGTCTTTGTCTATTATGTTTATTATACGTTGCAAAATTTACAGGCTTTGACAGATGATCAACGAATTCGAAAATCGGCACAAATTGCTATTGATAACTCTAAGTTTTTGTCGAGTGTTTCCCCTTCGATTATCTTTATTTATCAGCCAAAAACGTTTCGTTTGGATTGGATGAATCATCGGGCATTAGATTTGAACGAACAAGTAGGGCAAGATTTGCTGTGGGATAAGACGTTGAAGCCGCTTTTAGTCGGTAGTAAAGACGAGGGTACGTTGCGAGTTTCTGATAAAAGTTTTGAATATATCATTGATCGGCAAAAAAATATTGTCTTTTTACTAGATAAAACGACAGAAGTCGCTGCGCAAAATTATCAAGCCAGTCAACAAACCGCAATTGGCATTATTTCAGTTGATAATTACGATGACGTTGTAGATAAAATGGATGCCAAAGAGACTTCGTACTTAAACTCGTTTGTAACAACCTTCATCTCCGATTGGTCAGATGAATACGGTATTTATTTGAAACGACTGAACGCGGAACGTTTTTATTTTGTGGCCCACGCCTCTGATATTAAGAAAATGGCACAAGAACAGTTTTCTTTATTGGATAAAATCCGGACAGCAGCCGAAGAGCAATCTATTCCTTTAACAATTAGTATGGGAATTAGTTATGGCGATCAAACCGGTGAAAAAATTGGGGAAGTTTCTCAAACTTGTTTAGATATTGCTTTGGTACGCGGGGGCGATCAAGTTGTAGTTAAAGAAGCCAACGATGAAGCAAAGCCGAAATTTTATGGCGGGAAGACTGCCAGCGTTACAAAGAGAACACGCGTTCGTTCGCGAGCAATGGGAACTGCGCTGAATAAAATTTTAGCTGCTGCTGAAGATATTTATATCATGGGGCATCGTTATCCGGATATGGATGCGATTGGTTCAGCCTATGGTGTGGCGACCTTAGCCGATTTTCAAGGGAAAACCAGTTATGTGGTCATCAATGAAAATGAATTGATTCCTGATGTGGAACGCTGTTTACAAGAAATCCATAAAGACGAAGAATTAGAAGGCCATTTAATCTCGGTTAAACAGGCTCTAGGACAGATTAAGCAAAATAGCCTACTTGTGATGGTGGATTACCACAAACCGTCGCTATCGATCTCTCAGGAGCTTTATGAGAAATTTGACAAGGTAGTGATTATCGATCATCATCGCCGGGGCGAAGAATTCCCGACACAACCCCTGTTGACCTATA